>NZ_JBITCL010000012.1:0-21502 GCF_044453165.1 Streptomyces sp. NPDC051740
GATCAGGGCGCGGAGGGGTCGGCCGGGAGCCTGGGAAGTGCGGAGTCGGGCGGGGCTCGGCCGCGTCCGGCCGGTGAGGCAGACACAGGGTCTGCGGCCGGGGGTGTTACGGAGGTTGCGGCACAGGCGCTGCCTGCCGTGGGTTCGAGTGGCACGGGCGTGTCTGCCGTCGCTGGGCGGCCTGCTGAGGTGGCGGCGGTGGATGAGGGGCACGCCCCGACCGCTGAGGTGACCGCGGGGCTGGAACCCGCGGAGCCCGTGCAGGTTGCGGCGGGTGCGGTTTCCGGCGGGCCTGGTTCTGCGGCGATCGGAGCGAGCACCGCTGCTGTTCAGGCTGCCGGCCCTGTGGCCGATCCGGGTCGGGTCGCCAACCAGCCTGTGTCTTCTGCCGGTCGGCCGCCCACGGTGTCTGAGCCGGCCGGCGACACGGGGCGTGCTCGTATCGATGAGCATAGTGACCAGGCCGGTGTCCGGCCGTCCGGCCAGGTGAACCCTTCGGCCCGGTCCGGGGCTGGTGACGGCTCGGGCGATGTGGTCGCCGCCGACATGGTGCAGCAGGCCGAGATCGATGAGCAGACCATGCCGGAGGCTGTCGATGCCGTGCGGCGGCCGGGCTCCGGTGTGTTGTCCCTGGGTGATGGCCGGGTTGAGAACTCCCCGACGCAGGCTGGTGGGGCTGGGACGGTGCTTTCGGCCGCTCCGGGTGTGTTGTCGGGGGGTTCGTCTGGTCCGGGCCGGTTGTTGGGTTCGGGTGAGGTGCGTACTGATCGTTTCGTCCCGGGGTCGGGGGAAGCGTTCGTTGTGGAGGCTGGCGAGGGCGGGTTGCCTGGCCGGGTGCTGCCGGGCGGGTCGGGTGAGCGGACGGAGGTCGGGTTCGTCTGGGAGTGGTATGCCGGTGACCGGTCGGGTCAGGAGACCGTCCGTCTGACCCGCCGGATCTTCCTTGACGACCGGGGTGTGGATGCGGGTCGGGTGGAGGTGATGCGGCGCAACGCTGTCGCGGGTTTGGCGGAGTTGAACGCGCAGGGGGGCCGGTTGCCGGCTGTCCAGCCGGAGGGGCTGTATGGTCCGCATCTGCCGGGGCCGCGGTTGGAGCTCGTGGTGGAGTTCGTCGATTCCGAGGCGGACGCGCATGATGTGGTCCAGGTCAGGGACGGGCGGCCTCAGGTTCCTGGGGAGATGGTGCAGAACGTCTGGTTTACGCAGGCGTCTCCTGTTCTGCTTGCCCATGAGATCGCGCATGGTTACGGGCCCCGTGATGCGCAGGCCCATGATGATGGGGCCCACGATGGTGGGCGGGCGTTGTTGACGTCGCCGCGTGATGAGCGGGGTCGGCCGCTGGGGGTGCCGCTGACTTCTCATGGGGATGAGGCGCAGCAGGCGGGTGAGGGCAGCTGGGATCTGATGGGCCCGATCGACGTCGGTGAGTCTGGGCGGTCCTATGGGCTCACGCCGCATGAACTCGGGCAGATCGCCGACATTCTGAGTCCTTTCCTGCACCACGGGGTCAGCGCTCCGAAGCCCCGTGTGGTGCAGGAGACGGCGTATGCGCGGCCGGCGGCCCCGGTCCTTTCCGACGAGGGGCTCGGGTTCGAGGACGGGCTCGGGTCCGATGTGGATATGGAGTCCGGGGATTTTGGGGACTTCGGTGTGTTTCCCGGTGATGACGGGGAGGCCGTGGGGTCGCGGGCGTGGGCTGTCGGGTCGGTGGATGAGGACGCGGATGTTTTCGCTCTGGCCGAGGAGTATTCGGGGCCGGTGGTGCGTCCGGGTGCCCCAGGTGGTGCTTCGGCGTCGGACGGGGAGGATGACGGTGTCGAGGCGTCCCGGACGTCCCGGACGGAGTCTGCGGAGAGTGGCCTCGTTGCGGGGGGCGGCAAGCGGCTCGGTGGTTCGGAGTCTTCGGTGGACGAGGACGACACCGATCAAGGCGCGCAGCATGGGTCGAAGCGGCGGCGTATCGAGGTTGAGGCCGGCACCGGCGGTGGCGAGGGTGTGCGGGACGAGGGCGCGGACAGCGACCCGGAAGACCTGAATACGGCATCCGCGGGCCTCACTGAGCTGCTGCCGGACTTCGGTTCACCATCTGTCTCGGTGGGTGAGCCTGCCGATGTGGACATGGAGGGCTCGGAGGAGTTCGCGGGTTCGGCTGGATCGGTGGGCCTGTCGTCTGCGGTGGGTGAGGACGCGTCCGGTGCGGTTGGTGCCTCGGACCCGGGCGGGGCCGGCGGCGATGCGCGGCGGGAGCTGGAGAAGGCCGTCGATGATCTGAAGGTCAAGCTGGGTTCGCTGGACGACCTGTTCTGGGAGATTGGTGCCGAGTCTGACGCCGACAAGAAGGCCATCCGGGAAGAGGAATGGCACTCGGTGTCGCCCCAGGTGATGGACGCGATTTATGAAAAGCGGGAAGAGTGCCGTGATGCGCCGCGGTTCGCAGTCCGGGTGCAGGTCGCGCGGCAGCAAGTGGTGTGGCTGCAGAAGGAGAAGAAGCGAGACTTCTTGTACATCGCCAACGAAGTTAAAGTCTTGCCGAATCAGTTCCAAAGCTTCAGGTATAGCGGACAATTTCTGCGGTTGGCGGTCTTGGAGAGGATTGCTGGTCTGTATGTGGCTGAGGGGGGTCCGGAGCTGCAGGTGGAGCAGCTTGACTCGCGGCGGTTTTTCCCGGGCGGGGACGGCAGTGATGTGCGGAGGCTGGAGGAGGCCGTCGATGATCTGAAGGTCAAGCTGGGTTCGCTGGGCGCCCTGTTCCGGGAGATTGGTGCCGATCCTAAGAAAAGGAAGGCCATCCGGAACGAGGAATGGCACTTGGTGTCGCGCGAGGTGATGGACGCGATCCATGAAAAGCGGAGAGAGTACCGTGATGCGCCGCGGTTCGCAGTCGGGGTGAAGGCCGCTCGGGAACAAGTGGCGTGGCTGCAGCAGAAGAAGAAGAAGACTCTCTCAGGCATCGCCAGCGCAGTTGGAGCCACGACGAACCAAGTCAAATACTTCAGGCAGGGTAAGCAGATTCTGCGGGCGGCGGTCTTGATGAAGATCGCTGGTCTGTATGCGCGTGAGGGGGGGCCGGATCTGCAGGGGCAGCGGCTTCACTCGCAGCGGTCTTCTTCGGAGGAGGTTCCGGCCAGGCTGAGTGAATTCCTGGACGAGGCGCGCTTGGACGAGCTGGAGGACCCGCCGGCCGCGGGATCCGCGGATAGGGTCACGGCTGCGCTGCTCGGGTTCGAGGACGGGCTCGGGTTCGATGTGGATGCGGTGGGTGGGGACGTGTCCGGTGCGGTTGGTGCCTCGGACCCGGGCGGGGCCGGCAGCGATGTGCAGTGGCTGGAGAAGGCCGTTGATGATCTTAAGTCCAAACTGGGTTCGCTGGACGCCCTGTTCAAGGAGATTGGTGCCCGTCCTACGGAAAAGAAGGCCATCCGGAACGAGGATTGGCACTTGGTGTCGCACGAGGTGGCGAACGCGATCCGTGATTTGCGGGACACGTACCGTGATGCACCGCGGTTCGCAGTCCGGGTGCAGGTCGCTCGGCAGCAAGTGGCGTGGCTGCAGCAGGAGAAGAAGCGAGACTTCTCGTACATCGCCAACGAAGTTAAAGTCTTGCCGAATCAGGTCCACAGCTTCAGGTATGGCCGACGATTTCTGCGGTTGGCGGTCTTGGAGAGGATTGCTGGTCTGTATGCGGCTGAGGGGGGTCCGGAGCTGCAGGTGGAGCAGCTTGACTCGCGGCGGTTTTTCCCGGGCGGGGACGGCAGTGATGTGCGGAGGCTGGAGGAGGCCGTTGATGATCTGACGTCCAAACTGGGTTCGCTGGACGCCCTGTTCCGGGAGATTGGTGCCGATTTTGACGACAGGAAGGCCATCCGGAACGAGGAATGGCACTTGGTGTCGCCCCAGGTGATGGACGCGATCCATGAAAAGCGGAGAGAGTACCGTGATGCGCCGCGGTTCGCAGTCGGGGTGAAGGCCGCTCGGGAACAAGTGGCGTGGCTGCAGCAGAAGAAGACTCTCTCAGGCATCGCCAGCGCAGTTGGAGCCACGACGGACCAAGTCAGAGACTTCAGGCAGGGTAGGTATTTTCTGCGGGCGGCGGTCTTGATGAAGATTGCTGGTCTGTATGTGGCTGAGGGGGGGCCGGATCTGCAGGGGCAGCGGCTTCACTCGCAGCGGTCTTCTTCGGAGGAGGTTCCGGCCGGGCTGAGTGAATTCCTGGACGAGGCGCGCTTGGACGAGTCGGAGGACCCGCCGGCCGCGGGATCCGCGGATAGGAGCACGGCTGCGCTGCTCGGGTTCGATGTGGATGCGGTGGGTGGGGACGCGTCCGGTGCGGTTGGTGCCTCGGACCCGGGCGGGGCCGGCAGCGATGTGCAGTGGCTGGAGAAGGCCGTTGATGATCTTAAGTCCAAACTGGGTTCGCTGGACGCCCTGTTCAAGGAGATTGATGCCCGTCCTACGGAAAAGAAGGCCATCCGGAACGAGGATTGGCACTTGGTGTCGCACGAGGTGGCGAACGCGATCCGTGATTTGCGGGACACGTACCGTGATGCACCGCGGTTCGCAGTCCGGGTGCAGATCGCTCGGCAGCAAGTGGCGTGGCTGCAGCAGGAGAAGAAGCGAGACTTCTCGTACATCGCCAACGAAGTTAAAGTCTTGCCGAATCAGGTCCACAGCTTCAGGTATGGCCGACGATTTCTGCGGTTGGCGGTCTTGGAGAGGATTGCTGGTCTGTATGTGGCTGAGGGGGGTCCGGAGCTGCAGGTGGAGCAGCTTGACTCGCGGCGGTTTTTCCCGGGCGGGGACGGCAGTGATGTGCGGAGGCTGGAGGAGGCCGTTGATGATCTGACGTCCAAACTGGGTTCGCTGGACGCCCTGTTCAAGGAGATTGATGCCGATCCTAAGAAAAAGAAGGCCATCCGGAACGAGGAATGGCACTTGGTGTCGCGCGAGGTGATGGACGCGATCCATGAAAAGCGGAGAGAGTACCGTGATGCGCCGCGGTTCGCAGTCGGGGTGAAGGCCGCTCGGGAACAAGTGGCGTGGCTGAACAGGGAATATCCTTACGCATACATCGCCGACAAAGTTCCAGCCACGAAATATCAATTGAAACACTTCAGGCATGGAGAGGCTTTTCTGCCGGTGGCGACCTTGATAGGGATTGCTGATCTGTATGCGCGTGAGAGGAGGCTGAAACTGCAGGGGCAGCGGCTTCACTCGCAGCGGTCTTCTTCGGAGGAGGTTCCGGCCGGGCTGAGTGAATTCCTGGACGAGGTGCGCTTGGACGAGCTGGAGGACCCGCCGGCCGCGGGATCCGCGGATAGGGTCACGGCTGCGCTGCTCGGGTTCGAGGACGGGCTCGGGTTCGATGTGGATGTGGAGTCCGGGGGTTTTGGGGACTTCAACCCTGACGCGGCACCCGCGGTGAACATGAGCATGGTGGAGGAGCGCGATCGCCGTTTCGTGCGGCAGAGTGATTCGGGGGAGATCCTGTTTCGGTTCGATAATCATCCGCCGGAGGAAATCTATAAGGCCGGCGGCTTTCACCCTCGAGCTCCCGAAGAACTCACTCAAATTTGGGATTGGGCCAAATATACAAATCCTCCGTCGCAGTTCGTCTCGACCACCCGCGATCCCGAACTGTGGTTCAAGGGAAAGCGATATCGTTACGAGATCGACACGTCTCTTATGGAGGACCCCTGCGGCATCGACATCAATAGAACCATCGACCGGCAAAAGGCGGGTGGGCGGCTCCCTCGGGATTGGAAGAATCATTACCCGAAAGAGCGAGAAGTCGCCTTCACAGGTTCGATTCCGGCGGAGGCTGTCGTCGGCTTCTACGACAGACACGAAAAGCGTAGGGGAACCTGGAATCCTGCATCCGGCGAGGTCGAGTGGTCGGCCGATCGTGAGGAGCAGCAGGGCGCGGTGCTCCCGTCTCCTGACCAGCTCGGTCAACCAGGTGGTGGTCCGGAGCCGACCGGCGTGCCGCATGTGACCGAGTCTGTCCATGCGCCTGCGTCGGTTGACTCTGTGCCGGCCGGTGCGGGCGGGGCCGAGGCCTCGTCCGCACCGAGTGAAGTGTCCGACACTTCGAACGCCGGCGGCAGCGACGGGGACGAGATGGCGTCGCCCGATGCGACGCCCGCGTTGTCGCACGATCAGGCTGGTGGGCCGATGGTGACGGCTGGGAACCTGGCCGGCCCGGATCCGGAGTCCGGGGCCGCCGGCGCGGACCCCGACGATGACGAGTCCTCGGCGATGGCCGACCTGCAGTCGACCACGGTAACTGCCATCGCACAGGACGAAGATGATGGCGCGTGGACTGGGCGGCCCACGCCCGGCCGACCGGAACTCGGGGAGAACGTCGCACTGGCCGCCGGTCTGTCGGCCGACGGCGAGGACTCCTCGAGGCAGGCCGGCGGGGCGGGGGTGTCTTCGGTCGGTCCAGGTGTGTTGCCGGGGGATTCGTCCGGTCTGGGCGAGCTGTTGGGTTCGGGTGAGGTCCGTACCGATCGTTGGCTTCCTTATGGTGTCAATCCTGGACGGTCCGATGAGGAACGGTCCGAGAGGAATCGGCGTCGGGATGGGGAACGGCCGGTTGAGCCGTTCGAATTCATTGTTGCGCCGGACGGCAGGCGCAGAGTGCAGCGGCCGGATGGTCGGCGTGGGCGTTCCGGTGAACGGACGGAGGTCGGCTATGACTGGGAGTGGTACGCCGGTGACCGGCCCGGGCAGGAGACCATCCGCCTGACTCGCCGGCTCTTCCTCGAAGACCAGGATGCGGATCCGGTTCGGGTGGCTGCCATGCGTCTGCGTCTCGCTGCGTTTATGGAGCAGGTGAATCGGGAGGAGAACCGGCTGAGGGTTTTCCAGCCGGATCAGGTCACCGGCCCGCAGTTGCCTGGCCCCCGGGTGCAGTTCGCTGTGGAGTTTGTCGGTTCGAAGGACCGCGCGCACCAGGAGGTTCAGGTCCGGGACGGCCTGCCCGGTGGAGCCCGGGACATGGTCCAGAACTGTTGGTACACCGATGTGCACCCGGCTGCCCATTTCCATGAAGTCTTCCACGGGTACGGTCCCCGTGACGACGATGCCTCGGAGAAGGTCCTGCTCACGCCTGGAGGGCGCAGCACACAGGTGCTTTCTGCGGGTGAATCGAGCTTGATGGGGAAGTTTGAGAATCTTCAATCGCGCATCGTCATCACGTCCGACCATCTCCAGCAGATCGCAGATATCCTGACCCCCTACCTTCCTTATGGCGTCCACGCCCTCACAGACCGGGTCCCTGCTGATGGCGCCGCCGGGGGTGAGGCAGGCGCGGTGGTGGTGCGGCCGACCGCGGAACCCGCTACGGAGTCGGTTGCCCTTTCCGACGGTGCTTCCCCTGGTGAGACGCAGGAGGCGCCAGTCAGCGGAGACACGGCGCCTGCGGTGGACTACCGCATGGTGCACGAACGGGATCGGGACCATGTGCTACTTGGTCCGAGGCCGGCTGAAGGCGAGCAGGATGAGAGCACAGGCGATCTGTCTCTTGGCCAATTCGAATCTGAGGACGCCACCCCGACGTCGCTGAGTGCGTCGACCGTGTCCCCGTCTGCCGGCCCTGCGCCTGTCGTGGATCATGCGATGGCGAACATGCCGAATCAGGAGCAGGAGGCCGATCCGGCAGACGCCTCACTGCAGGAGGATCCGGAGTGGGCCACACCCGAAGGGCGGCTGACTGCCGGTCCCTCAAGTCAACTTGCCCGTGAGCGGGCTGCGTTCGAGCAGAAGCTTGGAGTGCACTACCAGGCCGACCCGGCGGCGCTCGAAGCCGCACGTTCGGCTGTGATGAGGCTGCGTGAAGTGCTGCATGCGGCCTACCCGGGGCACGGCGCGGAGGTCGTCGACGCCTCGTTCTTCACTGGCGATCCGACCAGTGCGGGACAAATCGGCCCCGCGCCGGGTTCCTCCAGCACCGCATGGCTCGACTCGCTGCTCGCCACCGGATCCCTGCGCGAAGTCATGACCGCCTTCCTGAACGCCACTGGGTACAAGGCGCTCTACGAACGTGACGCCGATGTTCCATCTTTGAACAGTGTGCTCAAGTCTGTCTTGGCCGTACCCGGCCGCGGTGACGGCGACCAGGCTTCCGTGGAGGGCCTGGAAATTGCCGGGGCATTGGGCCTCGACCGGTCGGCGCTGAAAATCTACGCAGGGTTCGTGCACGGACGTGACCGCGCGGTTCTAGAGGAAAGGATCGCCTCGGACCCGGCGACCCGCGACAAGGCGTACCTTTTTCGTCAGGATGATCCATTCGCTCTGGGCAGCCTTGCTGCTCACACCACGAGAGGGAGAACCAAGGATACTCTGGAGATTGTCCACAGCCAGAACTCGCGTATTGCACGGTCGCCTGATCTGCGTTCTTTTGGTTCCCGGAAGAAGACGCCGAGGGACTACACATACCTCGGTGTGCCCTTGAGCGACCGCGAACGAACCTTTTTGTGGATTCATGAGCAGCGGCGGCCTTGGGACAGCTATGACATCGAGGATATACCGCTTGACACCTTGGCCTTTGATGCTGAAACCGGGGAGCCCGTTCTCAACGAGATCCTGGCGCGACCGGATGTTGTCTCGGTACACGTGAAGCGCCCGTCACTGACCGAGGCAGTGGCGGCCGGGCAAGAACCTCAGACTCCTTCACATGCCCGCCCCCCGGTCGAGGAGGTCTGGGCGCTGGTCCGAGGCTCACGGACGGAGCTGAACATGCGGGCCGGGGATCTGACGTTGGACGGTGAGCAGGGGCCGGAATTCCCCCTGGGCTGGGTCGAAGGGACCGCGTACTTCGACCTGGACAAGCGGTCTCCCTGGTATCAACAGTGGCATGTCGGTAAGGGCATGCCACTGATCGCCGGTGTCTCCGGAACGACTCTGCGTATGCTCAGGGCCTTTCAATGGCTCAACGTTCAGCACACCACCATGACCGACTTCCGGAAGGCGCTGATGGGGTGGATGCTCCCTGGCCAGGATCACTCGTTGTTCGAGGTGATGCGTGCCTCGCATCTGGCGGACGCCACCACACCGGCCGAGGAAGAGGCTTTGCGCGGGGAGGTCACCGACCTCTACATGATCCCCGGGCTCGTCCCCGACCACCTGAAGGCGCCCGGTGGTCAGCCCGAAACCGTTGCTGTTGATCCGGCCCTTTCGGTGAGCTCCCTGTCGAGCGCCGTAGTTGCAGATTCTCAGGCCCTTGGGGAGGCCAACCGGCACGTCGAGCACGATGAGGCTGGGGACGTCGTCACGACGGCGAGTGAAACCACTGCTGATCAACGCGTGCATACGACTGAACGACAGTCACGGCCGACGATGGGGGCGGAGGCCAGTGATCAGCAGCCGATGGCACCTTCCGACGGTGGCCTTGACCACGAGCCCACCGAGCCGGGCGACGACTCCGCGAGTGCCCCGGATGCCGGTGAGCAGAAGATCGTCTTCGCTCGCATCGAGACGGCACTCGAGGTGCACCGGCCGCCGCGCATCGATCACTCGATGCCGTCGCCGTCCCTTGAGGACGGACCGGTGCGCTTCGACGATGACAGTCGGCTGCCGGAGTACCTGACCGGGGACGGCACGGACGACACCAAGGGTCGAAGTTACGGCCACAGCCAGGTCACGTTGCGCGGCGCCGACTTGGCCTTGCAGGAGATCAGCGAGATCGTCTCGACCCACCTCGGCGGCGAAGCGTCGACCGTGCCCGGTCTGAGCGAGGTGCTGGCAGATCTGAGCCAGGCGATGCACACCGCTCCGCAGAGGTTCCACGGTGACGGGTACCAGTCCTCCGCCTTCGGGAACTCCCCGGTACGGGTGCTGCGGGTGGTCACCCGGCCGTACGGCAATTGGGAACGGTTCACCGATCTCCACGGAGAGCCGGTGAAGTTGGAGGTCGCTCAGCGCAGCCAGGTCACCGCAGGCGCCGTGCAGTCCGTGGGGGCGGGCCGGCGGGCGGCGCGAGGTGTCTCCGTCCTGCCCGGCTCGGGTGCGGCTGCTTTCGCACGTCTCGGCGTGACAGCCGGCTCCACCCGCACGGCCGAGTACGGCATGCAGGACGAGACGGTCAGCCAGGTGGAGACACGGACGGCGGAGGCGTCGCACCTGCATCTGGATGACGTGGCGTACGAAGTCTCCCTCAGCGGCGCGCCCGAGACCGTGAGCTCCGGTGGGCGGCCCGCCGGTTCCTCCACCACAGGTGAGACGTTCACCTTCGCGGTGCGCAACGGGCTGGCGGTGCGGCTGACGGACAGCGAGACCCTGGTCGCCGATCCGGGCCGTGTGCCGGAGCGCATGGAGCTGGACGCGCGGTCCGACTACCGGTTGGTGCACACCGAGGGTTACGGACCGGTCCGGGGGCTGGCGGAGCAGCTCGTCGACGGATTCGGAGTCGTTCCCGGCAGCGCGGCGTACGAGTACATCACCGGGCTCTTCACTTCGGAGAACTTCCACCGCGCAGCGGACCGTCTGGCCAAGGGCAATGTCCCCTCGGACCCGCTGTTCGCCGAGGACGGATCGCCGCTGGGGGCGTTCGTCGTGGAGAAGGTCGTCCCCGGAAAGGCTGAACTGCTCACCGAGAGCAGAGCCGCCGAGATGCGCCACACCATCCAGCAGACAGCCACGAACGAACGGACGCTTTCAACGACGTCCAGCCGAGGAATCAATCTCACGCTCGGTCCTTCCTTCGACCTCGGCCCCCTGGGCAGCCTGATGGCCGGCCCCTCTGTCGGCTACGACCGCAGCAGTACGCACAGCAGTACATTCGGCGGTTCAGGAGGGCGAAAGATCGTCGGTCGGGCCAAGAACGTGCCGACCGTCCTCTACAAGGTCCAGAAGACCGTGCATGTGCGCAGGACCGGTGGTGAGGTCATCACGTTCGACACCTGGAGCCTGGACCGGATGACGCACACCGAGGCGCGGCGTCTCGCGGGCTGGGACGACGGCACGACTCTCCGCAAGAGGGAACCCGGCAACGAGCCGTACGCCCCGGCCTACTTGACCAAGGACCGCCCCGCTGTACTCGGTATGAGCAGGCCCGAGGCCTTCATCTACGACAGCGACCTCGTGAATGACGAGGACCAGCGGAAGGGTTGGCTGCAAGCCTTCACCGACAGGGTGATCGGGAGCGCTGCCAGGACGTACCCGGACCTGCTGGCACCGCTGGAGGACTTCGGTGATCCGAACCACTCACGCTGGCGCGACCGGGAGCACTACAACCTCGCGCTGCGGAACACACTCCGTGTGATGAACGCCCTGTCGCATCACCGCATGGCGGGCAGCCTCGAGGAGCTCATGACGGGGCTGGTGATCGAACTGGACGTCGTCCCCGGCATTGTCATGCGCCCTCGCCTTTCGATCAGGATCCGCGGTGTGCTGACCGGGCGCCGCTATGAGGGCACCCAGAACGACCTGATCCTGCGACACGGCGCGCCGGGTACCGAACGCCTCGACGGCTCGCAGAGCACGACGCACACCCGTGAGCTGGGAGCCGACGTGTCGCTCTGGGGTTTTGCGGACACCGTGAATGTCTCGGGTGGTTACACCCGGAGAGGGCAGAACGGCCGCGGGACCCAGTACGGAGCCACCGCGTCGCAGGAGCAGCTGGCCATCAGCTCCCTCCCCTCCCATCTGCACAGCTACCGGCTGGAACTGACCGCGGAGGTCGGCGGCTTCTGGCGCTACCGCAGCGGGCCGAGGGCGCTCACGCTCGGATGGCTCGGCCGACAGCATTACCTCCAGGACGAAGGGAGCACGGACCTCGTCGGCGGCAGCGCGGACGAGTTCGTGGGCCGGGTCGTGCTGGCCGTACCGGACGAGTACACGCCCGCCACCGATCCGGACGTGGCCGAGGGCGCCGTTGCTGTCGAGGCGGTGGAGCTGGACCCTGCGCACACGCGGGCCTTGGCGACCCGTAACGCCGCGGTGGTTTCCGAGGGGCATGGTCCTGACGTGTTCGGCGACCAGCCTCATCACACTCTCGGCGTCGGCGCGGACGAGCGGCTCATGGACGTCGCCGTGGATCTCATGCGAACGGTTTCCGGCGCATCCTGGCACTTCTCCCGTCCCGGCGCCCTCCCTCATGACGCCATCGTGCGATTCCTCCAGCCGCAGCTCCTGACAGGCGGCTTCGACCAGAGATCCGGGCCTGTCGGCTCGCGGATCTCCGTGATCGCCAAAGGCCATTGGCGAGACAGAGTGGGCGAATTGGTCCACCGTATGCGGATCCTCAACCTGCGCGTGGCATCCGGGCCGATCAAGTTGGAGACGGAGACGGGCGTCAGCAGTGATCTGCGCATGGCGGAGTCGGTGACCGCGGCCACGAGCAGTGGCTGGACCCTGTCCGGCGGCGGTACCACAGGCGGGACCGAACTCAGCACCATCGCCGGAGTGCAGTACCGCAGAGGCAGCTCTCGCACCGAGAGCACGAAGGTGACCCGCACCGTCACCTCGGACATCAACCGCGACGACAGTGGCTACAAGATCCTGCTGTCCGGGGACGTTCAGCACGACATCGTGGCATCCGTACGGCCGGAGGGGTTCCTCGGCCCGTACCGCAACAGGTTCAACGGAAAGCAGCTCACCTTCCCCTCGAGCTATCTGGGCCAGGTGTCGGAGAAGGCCGCGCATCAGCTGGGAATCCTGAAGGACGGATTGGGGGACGTCCCCCGCTACGTGTCCCACCAGTGGGCCCAGACCGAATGGTGGCACGACCACCCCTTCGGGTCGTATCCCGTCAACTCGTTGGACACCACCAAGGTACTGGCCGCCTTCGACGAGCAGTTGCAGCGCTGGAACGTGGACGAGGCGGACCGTGAGCGCGTGCACTCCCTTGTCACTCCGCGAGCGGTGCGGGCCCTTCGTGAGCAGATGACCTCCACCGGCGCGGCCGCGCGCACCCGGGTCGGCCGCTGGCGCACCCCGTTCATCCGCATCGGAAGCCGCGCCGGTTCTTTGCGGGTGGAACTCATCGCGGGGGAGTCGGAGTTCGTCGGCCTTGACCACGGCGTCGTCATGGAGGACACCCGGATCGCCACCGTGACCCGGACGGACGGAGGGTCCTCGGCCCGCTCTCGTGGTATCGGTCCGACCGCCATGCAGCAGGTGGCGACGGTGGCCCCGGGAGCCGAGCCGGGACTGGGCGGCCCCGAGTCCCTCCGACCGCAGTTCGGTGTGCAGACCACCAGTTCCGACCTGACCTCCCACGGCCGTTCCCGCGCACGCACGAAGCGGCACATCTTCTACGCGCGAGAGCCGCACGCCGACTACCGCACCCCCTACACGCTGCGGCTCACACTCGACCTCGGAACAGACCGGCCCACCCTCACCGAGGAAGGCCCGGTGGGCACACTGCGCGAGCAGGTGCCGCTGAGCTTGGGCGTTGCGCACACGGGCCAGGCGGATGATGCGCTGGGCCCGCCCTCGCTGGACGACCCCAGCGGTTCGGTCGTCCTGTGGCCGCAGGACAGCGCCGTCCTCCGACACATCGCCGCGTGGCGTTCCGCACGGCAGCCGCACGGCGCACAGGGGCCGATCCAGTTGCCGTCCAGCGGCTTCCACGTCCGCCGGATCGTCGGCCTCGAAACGCTGAGGGAAGCCGGCGTTCTGGCCATCGCCACGGCATACGGCTCCTCTGCCGCTCCCGCCGGCTCACCCCTCACACTGACCGGCAAGGACCTGGCCGACGCGTTGGAAGAGGCCCGCAGCACCGGGCTGACCCGCCCCGGAACCGGCTCTGCGCTGGCCCTGGACAACGCAACCGGCGACGCAGCACTGGCCGCTTTCTTCGAGGACAGCGCGACCGCTGCCGGTTACGAGGTCCCCGGACTGAACGAGGGCGGCAGCACCGGTGACTACCGGCTCTACTCCGGGCCGGACTTCACCCGGGCCACG
This sequence comes from Streptomyces sp. NPDC051740, assembly GCF_044453165.1. Classification (NCBI taxonomy): domain Bacteria; kingdom Bacillati; phylum Actinomycetota; class Actinomycetes; order Kitasatosporales; family Streptomycetaceae; genus Streptomyces; species Streptomyces sp. NPDC051740. Next base: position 13,909 of record NZ_JBITCL010000012.1, read on the forward strand.
CTGCTGGCGGTGATACCGGTCAGCACCATGGAGAGCGCCGAACGGCACAGCGCAGGCCGGGCTGGGGCCGAGGAGCACACGAGCGGCTTTGAGTACTCACTCGGCGGGCGGGCGGCTTTCGCCGCCAACGATGCGGGCTCTGTCGCCCCGTCCGCCTCCATGGCCGGCCCGAGCACCGCAGAGGCCGGTGGTCAGGTCATCTCCGGCCAGGAGAGCGCCCAGTTCAACACCAAGGTCGCCGGCCGCAGCTTCGTGTTCGCGATCCCGACCGACTGGCTCGGCGTGGCGGAGGTGACCCGCAGCAGCCCGTTCGGCCCCATCACGTCCCGTCCGCAGGCGGTTGAGACACAGGGCAGGATCATCGCCTTGGTCCACGAGGACGTGGCCCGCGAATTGGGCCTGATCAACGACGGGAACTTCCCGTCCCGGGTCGCGGACGCCTGGACCCAGGTCGTCGAGGCGGGCCAAGCCTGGACGGACGCGGACAGCGCCTACTGGGAGCAGCGTCGCGCCCTGGCCGATCTGCAGGGGGAGGAGCGAAAGCGCAAGCGGGCTTCCATGAAGGACCTGCCGCAACGGGCCAAGGCCCAGGCCACCATGAATCATCTGCTGCAGCAGGCCGATGCCGCGGCCAAGGAGTTCCACCGCGTGCGGGCGGCGGCCGACCGGCTCACACGGTGGCACCAGCTGCCGGCCGAAGCCCATCAGGTCGGTGAACCGGAGCTGCGCGCAGGCCTGACCGAACCGCCGCCCGTTGTTTTCCAGCCGGTTGCGGTGGCAGAGGCCGACAGCGCCGACGCCGAGCGCTACATCGTGCGGGAAAGTACACCCGACGGTCCTGGCCGGCTCATCTCGCCGGGAGGCGACCACTACACGGTTCACGACGTCCCCACCGACGGCGACGCCTTCTTCCACGCCCTCGCCGAAGCAGTGCACCACGCCGCCCCTGACCGGCTCACCGCCCGGGTGGACGTGGCCGACCGGCAGAAGATCATCGACGGTCTGCGGCGCCTGCTCGCCGACGAGCTGAGCAACCCCGGGGCCCGCGGTCTGCTGAAGTTCACGTCGCCCGACACCAAGGACACATTCAGCGATTCGGAACTGGCGGCCAGTGGGGTGGACTTCCGCGAGGGCAGCCCCGAGCGCCGCGAGTACGAGGACGCGGGCCATATACCGCTGCACGCGGAGCTGCCCGCCGAGCAGCGTCAACGTCTGGCCAGGACGCAGTTGCTGCGCAGAGGGGACACCGGGGACGACGCGGGATGGAACCATGGCGCCGCCGACCTGCAACCCTCGCTCGCCGCCCGTGTCTTCGGCGCTCGGATCACCGTGGTCCGTGCGGACGGAGCGTTCCAGGACTTCCGGCCCCTGGACACCGTCGGCGAGGGAACGGACGAAGAACTGGTGCACCGCGTCCCCGACGAAGAGCTTGTGCACATGGTGCTGCTGTCGAAGGACGGGCACTATCTGCCGGCTCTGCCGTCCGGCGACCCGCGGCGAGAGCCGCCGCTGCCCGCTCCGGCCGAGCGGGACACGAATGCCGCAGCCCTGCAAACTGGAACGCCCAGCGGCCCAGGGCTGCGTCCCGCGTACTCGACACCACCGTGGGAACGCGGAGCCGCCAGCACCTGGCGCGCTGTCGTCACCGACGGGAAGCCGGCCACACTCGTCGACCCGGACGGCACCGTTCACGAGCTCAAAGAACCACCCGGTGACGGCAACGGCTTCTGGTCCGGGATCGCCGACGCGCTGGAGCTGGCGGGTGCCACCGCGTCGGCCGCTGAGATTCGGCAGCAATCCATTCCCACGTCCCTCCGGTTGGACCGTGAGCGGCCGTTCACGGACGAGGAGCTTGTTCGCGCCGGGCTCTCCGAGAACGGCATCCTGACTGCGCGCCTGCGGCGAGCCGATCGCCGGCTTCCCGAGGATTTCGAACTGACGAGACGTCAGGAAGAAGCCCTCATCCGTCAGCAGGTGTTCACACCCCGCCGCTGGGACGACGCGACGGAGCGGAACGCAGCCGAGCTGGCAGCCGCCCAGGGCCTGACCCTGACCGTGGTCGCGGAGGACGGCACCTCGCGTACCCATGCCCCCGGCGACGGGACAAGCGGGCCGAGAGTGATCCTCTGGCGCAGGGGCAGGGATTACCTGCGGGCCGAGCGGCCGATGCCCGACCCGAAGCTCGTCGACCTGCTGAACGAGCCGGCCTTTGTGGAGACTCGTGTACGGCGTGAGCATCTGGAGGCGGTCGGGATGTCCTTCTCGCCGGAAGAGGCGACCATGTGGCTGCTCGCGCCGGAAATCATGTTGCAGGAGTTCCAGCTGAGCGTGGAGAACCGTGAGGCTCTGCTGCGCGCTCATCCGGACGATCTTTTCCCCGCGTCGGTGAGGGACGCCTACAAGAGGTTGGGGCCGGGCGGGAACGCGTGACGGGCGGAAGGGGGCGGCCGGGGTGTGAACGGAAGGAAGGCGCATCGTCCCGCCCTCGTGCCGCTCCCGAAGACTTGAGGGCGCCGGCGAGGTGTACCTGGCCGGGCTTCCCCCGGCCTCCCCTCCTGGCACGGTCCGCCGCGCCGGCGTGTTGAACGTCAGCCGGGCACCGGCAAAGACCGACGGGGTCTTCTCCCGAAGGGCCGGTGCCCCGCTGCCCCGCACGCCCGACTCGGACACCGGCCACCACGACGAGCCGGGTGACGGCTGCGACGCCGTGATCACACCAGCCACGGCGCGACCTTCGCACGGTCCTCGCAGGCGCCGGCACGTTGATCACTGGAGCGGAAACAAGGTCGGGGCATGCCCCGGATACGCCAAAAGCCCCGCCGTGGGCCGTTTCCCGGCGGGCCGACGGCGGCTGCTCAACTCTGGACGTCAGCTACATGGGGGTTGATGCGGTTCTCGTACGCGCGGCGGGCCCGGCGCTGTGCCGGGGCCCGCGGAACGTCCCGAGTGCCGCCTCTTCCGCGCAGGAGATCGGGTAGCGGCCCTTGCCCGGCAGTACGGGGTGCCCGCGCTGCCGCGCAGGCCGTTCATGCCGCCGACGCGGCGTACTGCAGGAAACGGCGAAGTCGACAGCGCCTTCGCAGCAGCGGAACGAGCACTACTGGGCGGAGGGCGCGGTGAGGCGGTAACCAATCCCGTGTACGGTCTCGATCAGGGAAGCCGGGCGCAGCTTGGAACGCAGGTTGGACACGTGCACCTCAAGGGTGCGTCTGGTGCCCTGCCAATTCGACTGCCATATCTCGCTGATGATGTCGTCACGGTGGAAGACCACTCCGGGCTGCATCGCGAGCATCGCGAGCAAATCGAACTCCTTGCGTGTCAGAACGACCGGTTTACCGCCGACGGTGACCCTGCGGGCGGCCAGGTCGAGCGTGACCATGCCGAGCCGGATGCGTCTTTCGGTCCTCACCTCAGCCCCCTTCCCTCCGGTCGAGGCGGACGGCTCGTGGGACCTGCGGCGGCAGACCGCCTGGATGCGGGCCAACAGCTCCGCAGTGTCGTACGGCTTGACCATGTAGTCGTCGGCGCCGAGATAGAGGCCGTGGATGCGGAACCGCACGTCGGACCGCGCGGTCACCATGATCACGGGGATGTCGGTGTGGCGGCGGATCCGGCTGCACACCTCGAAGCCATCCTGGTCGGGCAGGCCGAGGTCGAGCAGGACTACGTCGTACCGCGGACCGTTGTCGGTGTGCAGCGTGTGGAGTGCCTCCTCGCCGCTGTCGGCCCGAGTGGTCTGCAGCCCATGCTTGGCAAGCACGGCCGTCAGTGCGGCGGCGACCGAGTGGTCGTCTTCCACAACCAGCACTCTCATCCGTTCCCCTCCCGCGGCGGGTGCTTCGCACTCCCGCAATGCGTGTTCCGCCCGTGAGATACAGGCTGGTCGTCGATGTGCGCGCCGCGGACTGGCCGCCCACGGCGTGGGTGTGTGGTCAGCCTGCACTGGGCAGCCGGGCCCGGTGGGTGGCGCCGCCGGAGCGGGAGCGGGTGCCGTGGGTGGTGGTCAGGGCGTCGATGATGTCCAGGCCGCGACCGTGCTCGTCGTCGGCGTGTGAGGCGGTCCAGGCGCCCTCGCCCGCGGCGGGGCCGCTGTCGGTGACGCCCGCCCACACTCTCTCCCCGGCCCGCTCGCGGTGCGGATGAAGCGCTATCGGCGGCAGTGCGCGCTCCACGGCGTTGGTGACCAGTTCGGAGACCACCAGCAGGGCTTCCTCGGCCGAATCCTAGGCCACGTCCCAGTCGTTGAGGACCGCGGCGGCGATTTCGCGGGAGGTGGCGACTGCCTGCGGGTAGTGCGGCAGTCGCCACGTGACGTCATCACCCGGGCTCCAGTACCCGCTCAGACCTGTCCAGTCCGTCCCGGCCTGCGCGGCGCGGTGGTTCCCGGCGCCACCGACCGGCGCGAGGCGGCTTGTCGTTGCGTACATGACGCCACCCTCTTCCGGGTGGTTTCAGCCGGGGTCACATCGAGTTTCGCGATGCGCTCCGCAATGATCGGCACTAGCCACACGCCCAAGTCAAACGTTCAGATCGATGGACTGAGAGGTCTCTCGCCTTGAAATGCAATCCGAGCGGGCTCTTCGTCACTCCTGGTCGGCGCGGGATTTCACGGTGCTGGTTCGGTGCCGGATCGCACGGGGCCAGGAGCGGAAAGCCGCAGGTCGTAGCTCCGATCGAATGAGTTGTCGTACCACTCGATGGTGGTGCCGATGAGGGACGCGGCGACGATGCGCTTGAGGTTGTTCGGGGCTGGTGGAGCGGTTGCGGGCGACGACATCGGCACCACTTCCTGGGGTGTGACGGGGACGTTTGCGTGTCGCCACACCGTAGGAATCCGCAGGTCAGGCGCACATGTGGCGGGACAACATAGTTCGAGGCATGCCTATGCGCGTGGCCACCATGTCAGCTCACGAACGGGCGGTTCAGGGGGGGGCGAAGGCGGTCGAAACGAGCACCGTCCGAGACGCGCAGTTCGAGGTGATTTGAGGGTGCGGTGCTGACTCCCGTGCTGGTTTGGAGGGTGTCTCACGTGGTGTGAGGTTGATGCGGCATGATGCTTTGCCATGGGTGTTGGTCTGTCGCAACGGTTGGTTCCTGACGAACTTTGGTCACTCGTCGCACTGTTGCTGCCTTCGTTCGCTTCCCGCCCGCAGGGAGGCGGGACGGCCCCGGTTGATGAGCGGGCGGTGTTCACGGCTGTGGTGTACGGGTTGACCAGCGACTGTTCCTGGCGGCACCTGCCGGAGACGTTCGGTGTCTCGCCGGCCACCGCCCATCGCCGGTTCTCCGCGTGGACCAAGGACGGGCTGTGGCGGCGGCTGCGACAGGCCGTCCCGGACGAGCTCACCACCCCCACCACATGAGACACTCTCTACGTGGTCGCCGATGAGTTCGTCCATGCGGTCGAACTCGTGGGCGTTGAGCGCCTCGATGTAGCGCATGTACCAGCCACGCAGGTCGCTTTCGGGTATGCGATTCCTCTTTCTCTGCTCTGTAAAGGGCAGCTCTGAAATCCCCAAACTTTCGCATCGATCGGCCGAGAAGGACATCCGTGCCTGGATCGCCGTATGGAACGCCGGCCCGAAGTCCTATGCGTGGACGAATGCCGCGGACGAGATCTTCGAACGCCTCACCGGCTATCTGAAAAGAATTCCTGACTCAGAAGACTGGCTCTCCACCCCGTGCATCAGTGAGCGCCTACTGGCCACAGTACGGACAGGCGCTGCAACTTCTCGTAGCTCTCGCTACCAGGAATTGCGGTGTAGACCAATAACGTGTGTGACTGGCTCGGGTCATGCAGTGTCTGGCAGTTCAGTTCCAGATACCCCACCTCGGGGTGCGCGAAGCGCTTGACCTCGGTGGGGCGGATGCCTATCTCATGATTGTTCCAGAGGGTCCGGAACTCCTCGCTCTGCCCGTGAAGGAGGTCGGCGAGGTGCGCCGCCTGTGACTCGGGTCCGCGCAGGGTGAGGACTCTACGCAGGCCTGAAACGAACATCCGGGAGAGCAGCGGGTGCTCTTCGGGCGCGTATAGCCGGCGCGCGGCGGGGTCGGTGAACCACCGGTAGCCAATGCTGCGGGCCGGCCCGGTGTAGCCGGTCGTGTCGCCTGTGAGCGCGATGCCGAGCGGGGTTTGGCGCAGGGTCTCACCGAGTTCGGTGACGATCTCCGCTGGAGTGTCGCCGAGCCGATCGAGCACACGCAACATGCCCGGGCTGATGTGCTCGCTGGCCGCGCCCCGCGCAGGGGGGTTGTGGCCTGCGAGTCTGAAGAGGTGGTCGCGCTCGTCGAGTGAGAGATGCAGTCCTTGAGCGATCGAAGCGATCATCTGCTCGGAGGGGTGGGGTCCGCGCTGGCGCTCGAGTCGTGCGTAGTAGTCGGTGGACATGTGGCAGAGCGAGGCTACTTCCTCGCGCCGTAATCCGTTGGTCCTGCGGCGTTCTCCCCGTAGGAACCCCACATCCTCGGGTTGTAGCAGCTCCCGGCGGCGGCGGAGGAACTCGGCCAGGCCAGCCCTGTCGATCAACATGCGGTTTCCTTCCTTGGCGTGCCTCACTTCTACCTACCGGGGCACACTGCTATCCACGGATTATCAATCCCCCCTTCCCGGTGCAGCGGCGGTTCCGTGACCAGGACCGGCAGGCCGTGGCCGTCCCCATCGGGGAACCTGGCCGGCCCGGGCGCGTCACCGCTGAAGTCGGGGCGACGTCCACCACCTCCGACAGGCGGTTGCTGCCGATCGCAGCAGACGGGACCGAACTGTTCCGCACTGCTTCAATCGAGGGTGGTCGTCACCGGCACGGCGGACGTGACTTCCCGACCATGGCGGCCTGCGAACCCGTCCAACGACAGAAGTACCCGCCACACCAGATGTCGGCACACCGTCGGCATCGTCGGCAGAGTCACTGTGATGTGCCTGGGCGGGCTCGGGTGTATGAGATTTCCGTCCCGGGCTGCACGGGGCGAGCCGGCCAGAGATCGACAGGCCGTGGACGTCGCCGCGGACCAGGCGCGATTTGAGACGACATCAGCCAGTCAGGGCGACTGGCATCGCCACCTGCCGGCCGGCACCGCAGTGGCGCATCGGGTCAAAAGATCCTGGGAGCAGCATCATGGCACGCGCACCACCGGGCATCGTCGTCCCCGGCCTCTCGGGTGAGCTCGCCGTTGTCACCGGCGTCAGCGACGGCGTCGGACTCGGCCTGGCGGCCCGTCTCGGCGCCGCTGGCGCCGAGGTGGTCGTGCCCGTCCGCAACGCACGAGAAGGCGCGGCAGTGATCGACAAGATTCGGCAGCAACACCCGCAAGCCGTCTTGCTCGTCAGGAAATTCGACCTGTCGTCGCTGGACTCGGCGCCACGCTGCTCGGCGAGAACCGTCCGATCCACATACTTGTCAACAACGTCGGCGTGATGACTCCATCGAATCGGCAGCCCACCTCCGATGGATTCGAGCTGCGGTCCGACAGTACTGAGGTTGAACTCGTGGTGGGGGGGGGGGGGGGGGGGGGGGCCGCCCGCCCCCCACAAAGATATAAAACAAGTACCTAAGAGGAAAATACCGAACGATGTGGGGACCGGGCTCAGGAACGAAGC
>NZ_JBITCL010000012.1:21512-236090 GCF_044453165.1 Streptomyces sp. NPDC051740
CGCGTCCCTCCCCCCCCCCCCCCCCCCGCCCCCCCCCCGCCCCCCCCCCCCCCCCCCCCCCCCCCCCCCCCCCCCCCCCCCCCCCCCCCCCCCCCCCCCCCACCTCGGTAACGGAGTCCTACTGGCGAAGCGTTTGCGCGCCTATGACGGACAGCATCTGCAGTTTTTCGTAACTCTCGCTGCCGGGAATGGCGGTGTAGACCATGAGCAGATGTGACTGCCTTGGATCGACCAGGGTCTGGCAGGTCAACTCCATTGCTCCGAGATCGGGATGAACGAAGTGCTTCACCTCGCGGGGTTGGACGCCGACCTCATGGTCGTTCCATACCTCTCGGAATTCGTCGCTCTCCGCCAGGAGCCGGTCCGTGAGGTGCGCCGCCCTGGAATCGGGACCCCGCAGAGTAACCACCCCACGCAGACCTGCGACGAAGAGGCGGGTGAGGAAATGATGTTCGTCGGAGGCGTAGAGCCTTCTGGTGTCGGGATCGGTGAACCACCGATAGCCGAGGCTCCGCGCCGGGCCGCTGTAGGCGGTGAGGTCGCCGGTGAGAGCGACGCTGAGTTCGGTCTGTCGCAGCGTCTCGCCGAGCTCGGTGACGATCTCCGCGGGAGTGTCGTGCAGCCGGTCGAAGATGCGCAGCATGCCGGGGCTGATGTGCTCGCCGGCCGCGCCCCGCGCGGGTGGGTTGTGTCCTGCGAGCCTGAACAGATGGTCACGCTCATCGAGCGAGAGGTGCAGCCCTTGCGCGATGGAAGCGATCATCTGCTCGGACGGCTGGGGACCGCGCTCCCGTTCCATCCGCGCGTAGTAGTCGGTTGACATGTGGCAGAGCGCGGCAACCTCCTCTCGCCTCAGCCCATTCGTCCTGCGGCGCCGGCCCCGAGGGAGGCCGACGTCCTCAGGTTGCAGCGCCTCCCGGCGACGCCGGAGAAACTCCGCCAGTCCGCTCCGGTCGATCACCATGCTTGTCTCCTTCCGCCTTGCTCCATTTCTACCGCCCGCCCCTCCGCGTATCCACGACCTGTTGATCCCCCGTCATCTTCTTCGCGGTCCCGCAGGAGGGCCGCTGGCCTCCGGGCCCGGCATGACCGTTGCCCCCTTGACGAGACGCACCGTCGGACGAGGTCCAGGCCGGTCCGGTCGCTGAGCCGAGCCGCGCCCCGCTGCCCCACCGCAGTTCCGCGACTCCGCCGGGCAGGGGGTGCAGCGTGCTTCAGCCGAGGGGAAAGTGGACCTTCGTGAGCTCTTGCGACACTCGCCAGACGCGCTGGGCTTCCTCGGTGCCGGTCAGGCGGGAGTACGGCTTCTGCTCGGCAGGAGGTCCGCCGAGATGTCCCGGGCCGCTCGGGCCGTAGAAGCGGCCACCCCGGGCCTCGGCCGATGTCGCCGCATACAGAGCCGGGAGCTTCGCGGTCTCGACGGTTCCGAGCAGGACGCCGCCGACAGACAGGGCGCGGATGAGCCTCCTGCCCGTGGTCTCCTTGTCCCGTCCGACCTCGGGGCGCGCGGCGAGCAGGTTCGTCGGGGCGACGCCGGGGTGGGAGAGGTTACTGGTGATGCCCCAGCCGTGGGCCCGGCTGCGCCGGTCGAGTTCCAGGCCGAAGAGCCCGAACGCGATCTTCGACTGGCTGTACGCCTTCATACCGCCGTAGGAGCGTTCCCAGTTCAGGTCCTCCCAGTTGATGCTGCCGCGGTTCGCCGAGACGCTGAGCTGCGAGGTCACGCGAGCATGGCCGGCACGCAGCAGCGGCAGCAGGTGTGCCACCAGTGCGAAATGGCCGAGATGGTTGGTTCCGAACTGGAGTTCGAAATCGTCGACCGTCGTCTGCCGGTCGGGTGGGGTCATCACACCGGCGTTGTTGACGAGGATGTGGATCGGCCGGCCCTCCTCGCGCAGCCTCTCGCCGAGTGCTGCCACGGAGTCGAGCGAGGCCAGATCGAGCTGCCCCAGCGACACGTTCGCTCGGGGAACCTCCTGCCTGATCGCGGCGATCGCCGCCTGCCCCTTGCTCGGATTACGTACGGGCAGGAGGACCTCTGCGCCGGCCGCGGCCAGCCTCATGGCGATGCCGAGTCCCATGCCATCGCTTGCTCCGGTAACGACGGCGCGCTTACCGGTCAGGTCGGGAACGGTGATGTCGATGTGCCTGCGTGCCATGGGTTCTCTCCTGTGATCCGTGTTGTCGACTCCACTGTCGCCCAAGACGGCGGCGCTGTTCAGGGCCGCTGGATCCGCTGATACGCAAGGCGCGGGTCCGGACGGACGGAGTGACCCTTGCGGGTGTCGAGGAGCGGTTGAATGACCAATCACGCGTTTTCCGGCTCAGAGGCCCTGACAGAGTGTTCGGACGCGTCGGTACAAGATGAGGCAGACCGCCAACTGCAGGGACGCGTCGTGGATGTCGTCCCGACGTTCCCGACGGATCCTCGAGTGCCGGAAGCCCCGCAGCCACGACAGTCCGCGCTCGACCACCCCGTGAGGGGCTCCCAGGCCCGGTCCATGGGCCTGTCTCCGGCGGGCGATGACCGGTGTGATGCCCAGGGTACGGACCATGCGGCGGTAACGGTCGTGGTCGCAGCCACGGTCCGCGTACAGCCGCCGCGGTCTGAACCGGGGGCGCCCTCGGCGGTCACGGCCCGCGGGAATCGCCTTGGGCAGTGGGAGCGGTCGGGCGACGTCGTTGCCGTTGCCGCCGGTGCGGGCCACCGCGAGCGGGGTTTCGCGCGCGTCGGTGATCAGGCGGTGTTTCGCGTCCGGCCGGGCGCGGTCGACCGGGCTCGGTCCGGTTTCGGGCCGCCCCGCAGGGCCCTCACGTGGGAGGAGTCGATGGCGGCCCGGGAGAAGTCCGTTCGGTCCGCGCCGCGCAGGCGGGCCGGCAGGATGGCCTGGAGGTGCTGCCGGACGCCGGCCTCGTTCCAGTCCCGCAGCCGACGCCGGCAGGTCATGCCCGAGCCGAAGCCCAGTTCCTGCGGCAGCCGCTCCCACTGGATGTCGGTGGACAGCGCGAACAGGATGCCCTGCAGAGCTTTGCGGTCGTCCAGCCGCTTGCGGCCTGGGTGATCGTGACGGCGCTCGGTCCTCGGCAGGAGCGGCTCGATCAGCCCCACAGGTCATCGTCCATCTCCCAGGGCTTGGGACGGGACATCACGCACCTCCCGGCCAGAGCAGATCCGCTCAAATAGGCCCAGAATAGTGCAAATATCTCGTTCTGTTGGAGCTTCTGAAGCGCTCTGCACCGATTCGGTAGCAGTCGTCGAGGTGTTTGCTCGACCACGGTGGTTCCGTGGCGGGGCTGGTGCTGGCGTAGTTGCGCAGCCGCAGTTCGAGCGGGTCGATACCGACGTTGACGGCGAGCTCGTCCATCGCGGTCTCCAGGGCGAACGCTCCGGGGGCCTCCCCGTCGTGCCACACGGCGAGGGCGGCGTGGGGAAGAGGGCAGAGTGATTCCTTCATGTGCTGTACGCGAGTGCGCCGGGATGATGTGATGACGGCCCTGTGTCCGCTCCACGGGGCGGTGGCCTACAGCCGGTCGATCAGCTTGTCGAGGGTGATGGGCACGTCGCGCACCCGGATACCGGTGGCGTTGTAGACGGCGTTGCCGATCGCGGCCGCCGAGCCCACCGTGCCGATCTCACCGAGGCCGCGGGCGCCGAGGCTCCTGGTTCCGACGTCCTCGCTGCCGTCGCCCAGCGGCCCGGTGAGGACGGGGTCGGGGCGGTCGAGCAGGTGCACGTCGATGTCGGGGACGTCGGCGTTCACGGGCACGAGGTAATCGGCGAGGGTGCTGTTCGCGAGACGCCCCGTGTCGGGCTCCACCCGGTTCTCCTCCAGCAGGGCGTGTCCGATACCGAAGACGACGCCCCCGACGAGCTGGCTCCGGGCCGCCCGGGCGTTGATGACGCGGCCGACGTCGGCGACCGTCGTGAACCGGGTGACGCGGGTATCACCGGTGAACCGGTTGACCCGCACCTCGCAGAAGTGCGCGCCGAAGCTGTGGTGCACGTACCCCGGGTCGACAGCGCCGGGTGACTCGGCGAGCGCCGTGATGCCTGGTGAGTCGATGGCGGTGAGCAGGCGGCCGAAGGACATCGAACGGCCCTGCCCGTGCAGGATCCCGTGCTCGTAGCGCAGGTCCTCGACGTCCGCTCCGCGCCACGGCGACCCGTCGTCGGTGACGGCGACCCGCTTGAGCTCGTTGATCGCGTCGCGGGCGGCGTTCACGATCGCCGGCACGGTGGCGTGCGTGGCGCTGGACCCGACGGCGGGTGCGCCCTGCGGCAGCAGGGTGTCGCCGATCTCGGGTGTCACTCGCGTCAGCGGGATCCCCAGGGCGTCGGCGCCGGAGACCGCCACCACGGTCGCCGCGCCGGTGCCGAGGTCCGAGATCCCGGTCGAGACCACGGCGGTGTCGTCGTCGAGCAACCGGACGCGCACGCTCGCGGGTCGGCGGTGCGCCGGGTAGATGGCGGTGGCCATACCGGTGCCGATGAGCCAGTGCCCGTCCACGTGTGAGCGGGGCGTGGCACTGCGGGCCGACCAGCCGAATCGCCGCGCGCCGACGTGGTAGCACTCGTCGAGGTGCTTGCTCGACCACGGCAGGCCCCTGGAAGGGCTGGTGGTGGCGTAGTTGCGCAGTCGCAGCTCCACCGGGTCGACGCCGGTGGCGATGGCCAGCTCGTCCATCGCCGTCTCGAGGGCGAAGGCCCCCGGCGCTTCGTTGGGTCCGCGCATCGCCCGGCTCCCGGGCAGGTCGAGGACGGCGAGCTGCGCGTCGACGTGCAGGTTCGGTGTGCGGTAGAGCGCGTCCGTGGTGGCGTGGGCCGGTGTCATGGTGAAGGCGAGGGTGGTCGGCCGCTCGGAGACGCTCTGGTGGCTGACGGCGTTGAGGACGCCGTCGCGGGAGGCGCCCAGCCGGACGTTCTGGGTGAGCTGGGACCGGTGTCCGGTCAGGGTGAACATCTGCTCGCGGGTGAGCACGAGCCGGACCGGGCGGCCGATCTCCCGGGCCGCGGCGGCGGCGAGCGGGGTGTCGCTCCACAGGACGACGCGGGCGCCGAAGCCGCCGCCCACGTACTCCGTGATCAGCTGGAGGTTCTCCGGCAGGACGCCGAGTCGTTGGGCCGTCCCGAGCGCGTACGCCGCGGGAATCTGCGCGCCGGCGTGGATGGTCACCCGGTCGCCGTTCCAGGCGGCGAGGATCGCGTGGGGCTCCATCGCCACGTGGTGCTGCATGTGCTGGTGGAACTCGGCCTCCACGACGACGTCGCTGGCGGCGAGCGCGGCGTCGATGGAGCCGACGCCGGGCGCCAGGATGGTGAGGCTGCTCGGCGCCCCGCTGATCGTGGGGCCCGCCGGCACGTGCGGCTCGTCCGCAAGGGACGTGCGCGGAGGCTGCGTGTCGTAGGTCGCGGTGACCCGCGCGGCGGCGTCGCGTGCCTGTTCGGGAGTCTCGGCGACGACCAGCGCGATGGCCTGACCGTGGAAACGGACCTCCGCGTCGCGCAGGGGGACGTAGTTCTCCGCGAAGCCGGCGGCCGGGCCGGTGACGGGATACAGGCCCAGGCGGGATTCTGGCGCGGCGTACACGCGCAGGACACCGGGGGAGGCCAGTGCGGCCGTCGTGTCGATCCTGGTGATGGTGCCTCGCGCGACGGTGCTCGTGACGAGGTGGGCGTGCGCGAGGTCGACGGCTCGGTGGTCACCGGAGTACTCGGCCGCGCCGGTGACCTTCGGCCTGCCGTCGACGCGCCCGGTCTCGCGTCCGACTGGGGAACGGGTCATCGTGACTCCTTCATATGCTGTGGGCGAGCGCGCCGGACGACGGGACGCCGTGGTGGATGGGGACCCCGGTGCTCAGGGGTGCCCCCGAGCCACCGTGCCGGTGGGCGACGATCTCCGCCGCGATCGACAGCGCGGTCTCCTGCGGGGTGCGGGCGCCGAGGTCGAGCCCGATGGGTGAGTGCAGGCGGTCGAGCTCGTCGCTGGTGAGGCCCGCCTCGCGGAGCCGGTTCAGGCGCTCCTCGTGGGTACGGCGGGAGCCCATGGCGCCGACGTACGCGACCGGCATGCGCAGGGCGGAGGTCAGGAGCGGCAGGTCGAACTTGGGGTCGTGGGTGAGCACGCACACGACGGTGCGTCGGTCGAGCAGCCCGGCCTCGGCCTGGGACCCGAGATAGCGGTGCGGCCACTCGACGACGACCTCCGCGTCCGGGAACCGCTCCGGGGTGGCGAACGTGGCCCGGGCGTCGCAGACGGTCACTCGGTAGCCGAGGAAGGAGCCGAGGCGGGCGAGGGCGGCGGCGTGGTCGATGGCGCCGAAGAGGAGCATCCGTGGGGGTGGGGCGCTGGTCTCCACCAGCAGCGTCATGGGCTCACGGCAGCAGCTGTCGGCCACCCCGAGCTCGATCGTGCCGGTGCGCCCGGCGTGCAGGGCGCCGGTGGTCTGTGCCCCGGCGACCTGGTCGAGCAGCTCGTCCCCGAGTGTTCCCGCGACGGGTCGCCCGGGCCGCGCGACGATCGTTCGGCCGAGGCGGGTGTCCGGGCCGCGCACGATCGTGGCCACGGCCACCGCGTGGCCGCTCGCGGCGTCGGCCAGGGCCGTTTCGAGCCATGGTTCGGTGGCCGGGTCGTGGTGGCGCAGGAGGAGCTCGATCGTGCCGCCGCAGGTCAGGCCGACGCCGAGCGCGTCGGCGTCGCTGTATCCGAACCGCAGGGCCCGGGGTCGGTGGTCCCCGGCCAGCATCCGCTGGCAGGCCTCGTGGACGGCGGCGTCGACGCAGCCGCCGGACACGTTGCCCAGCACAGTGCCGTCCGCGTTCACGACCAGGGACGAGCCGGGCTGCCGCGGAGCGCTGCCGGCCACGCTCGTGACGGTGGCCACCGCGAAGGGGGTCCGGCTGCGAGTGCGTCCGAGCAGCTGGGCGGCGAGCTCAAGCATGGCCGCCGCCCGATCCGGGACCGCCTGACTCGACGACGACAGGGTGGACGGGATCACGCCGGCCGCTCACCGGCGCTCCCGCAGCTCGGTCAGCGCCCGTACCAGGGTGCGGCGCAGCAGGGCGGGCTTGAAGGCGTTGTGCTCCCGCGGCCGGGCGCCGTCCGCCGCACGGGTGACGGCGGCTTCGAACGTGGCGGGGGTGGCGGGCCGCCTGGTCAAGGCGCGTTCGACGGCCGTCAGCCGCCAGGGCCGGGTCCCGACGCCGCCGGCGGCGATCCGGGCGGTCGTGATGGTCCGGCCCCGCAGCTCAAGGGCGACGGCGGCGGAGGTGAGGGCGAACTCGTACGACTGCCGGTCGCGGACCTTCACGTAGAGCGAGCGCGCGGCCCAGGGGGACCGGGGCACGGTGATGCCGGTGATGAGCTCGTTCGGACGCAGTACGTTCTCGACGTCGGGCGTGCTGCCGGGCAGGGTGTAGAAGGTGTCCAGCGGCACGCTGCGAGTGCCCCGCGCCGAGGCCAGGTGTACCACGGTGCTCAGCGCCACCAGCGGTACGGCGAGGTCGCTGGGGTGGGTCGCGATGCACGCATCGCTGGTGCCGAGTACCGCGTGGCCGCGGTTGATCCCTTCCAGGGCTGAGCACCCGCTGCCCGGCTCGCGCTTGTTGCACGGGGTGGTGACGTCGCGGAAGTAGCCGCACCGGGTGCGCTGCAGCAGGTTGCCACCGATGCTGGCCATGTTCCGCAGCTGCGCCGACGCACTCAGCTCCAGCGCCTGCGCGATCATCGGGTAGTGCTCGCGCACGGTGGGGTCGGCGGCGACGTCGCTCATCCGTTCGAGCGCACCGATGTGCAGTCCTTTGTGGTCGAGGGTGATGCCGCCCAGCGGGAGCCGGTTGATGTCCACGACGTGTTCGGGGCTCACCACCTCGAGCTTCATCAGGTCGACCAGCGTCGTGCCGCCGGCCAGGAACGCGGTGTCCGGCCCGGCATCCCGCAGGGCCTCGCGTACCGAGCGGGCCTGGGCGAAGGTGTAGGGCCGCATCAGCGCATCACCCGCTGGGCGTCACGGACCGCGTCGACGATGCGGGGGTAGGCGCTGCACCGGCAGATGTTGCCCGACATGCGCTCCCGGATCTCGTCGTCCGAGCGTGCGCCTCCCTCGTCGTCGACCATCGCGACGGCGGACATGATCTGCCCCGGGGTGCAGAAGCCGCACTGCAGCCCGTCGTGGTCGATGAACGCCTGCTGCATCGGGTGCAGCCGCTCGCCCTGCGCCAGGCCCTCGATCGTGGTGACCTCGTGGCCGGTCGCCGAGGCGGCCAGGGTGAGGCAGGACAGCACGCGCCGGCCGTCCACGTGGACGGTGCAGGCCCCGCACTGGCCCCGGTCGCAGCCTTTCTTGGTGCCCTTGAGGTCCAGCTGCTCGCGCAGCGTGTCCAGCAGGGTGGCCCGCGGGTCGACCCGCAGCGTGACAGGGCTGCCGTTGACGGCGGCCCGCACCGTCACCTGGCTCACGCCGTCCGCGGTAGGTGCCGAGGCGGTTTCCGCCGCCTCGGCCTGTCCGGTCAGCAGCGGCGTCACGGCGACGGCGGCCAGGCTGCCGCCCATGAAGTTCCGCCGGGACACACCCGAACGGCCGTGTCCCGCATCGTTCTCTTCGTTCATCGAGTTTCTCCTGGCTGGTCGCAAGTCCGGGCAGGGGACGGGCAGCGCCGCGACCATCCATGTGGCCTCCGGGTTCAGCGCTGCTCCAAGGCTGGCTACCGGGAACAGGGACATCCAGGACCTGCCGATCCCAGGATGAGGTCGAGCTGATGGGGCTGGAGCGGGCACCGAGCCGGGTCCGGGGCATGATGCGGGGGATCGGTCGTGTGTGGCGCGCCGCGCGTCGGGACGGTGGAAACGGACCATCGCAGGTCAGCGAAGTGCGACGCAGGTCGGTCGGCACGGAATCGGCATGCTACGAGCCCCGTGCTGGTTCCGTGCTGGCTTCGAGGGCCCGAATCATGGAGAACCGCAGGTCCTAGCCACGGTCGAATGGGTTGTCGTACCACTCGATGGTGGTGCCGATGAGGGACGTGGCGACGATGCGCTTGAGGTTGGCGGGGGCGGTGGAGCGGTTGCTGGGGAGGCCATGTGCGCCACTTCCTCGTGTGCGATGGGGACGGGTACGTGTCGGCACACCGTAGAAATACGCAGGTCAGGCGCACATATGGCGGGACACCATAGTTCGGGGACTGGGTATGCGCGCGGCCACCATGCTGACTCCCGTGCTGGTTCGGGCGGGACCGGGCGGGATCCCCGCCCCGCCCGGTCCCGCCGCCGTACGTTCCGTACCGCTTCTCGCTGTCGGACCCCGTCCGCCTTTCGAAGCCGAAACGGCCGCACCGGCCACCGGAAGTCCACCGGCGGATACGTCCGCTGTGTGCGTTGAGCGCACCGGTGTCCGGTTATCACCTGTCCGCGTTAAATGCCTGGACCGGGGACCTTCCCCGACGGGAGACTGCCGACTTCCGAACCTCCGGGAGTGTGATGGGGACAACAGATACGCGAGGGCCGACGCCGGGCAGGAGCGCGGTCGTTCTGGCGCTGCGCCGCTACGGCCGGGAACTGCTGCGACTACGACTGCTGGCCCTGCCCGCGCTGCTGCTGCCGGCCGTGGGCAACATCGGCATCCGCTACGTCGCCCCCCTGCTGATCGCCAAACTGGCGGGGCAGGCCGCCGACGACGGTGGTCTCACCCTCGCCTCGGCACTGCCGTACGTGCTGGGCTTCGGCGCGGTGCTGCTGCTCGCCGAGACCGTGTGGCGGATCGGGCAGCACTGCCTGAACCGTGTGGACGCCTTTGGCATGGAGCACCTGTACGTGAGCGGCATGGACGAACTCCTCGCCCAGGACGCGGCGTTCTTCCACGACAACTTCGCCGGCTCCCTGACCAAACGGGTGTTGAGCTTCGGCAAGCGCTTCGAGGACTTCGTCGACACGGTGACGTACCGGATCGTGGGCAGCCTCGTCCCCCTGGTGTTCGGTGCCGTGGTGCTGTGGAGCTACGAACCGATGCTCGTCGCCGGCCTCCTGGTGATGATCGCGCTGACCGTGGTGGCCGCGACACCTCTGATCCGGCGCCGGCAGCGGCTCGTCAACGACCGTGAGGCGGCGATCGCCCGGGTCTCCGGTCATGTCGCCGACAGCCTCATGAACATGGAGACCATCCGGGCGTTCGCGGCCGAGCGGCGGGAGGCCCAGGAGCACCGCAGTCGTGTCGCGGACTCCCGGCGCCTGACGCTGAGGTCGTGGGACTACGGCAATCTGCGCGTCGACGTCCTGGTCGCCCCCATGTCCGTGCTGACCAACGTGCTCGGCCTGTTGGTCGCCGTCGCCTTCGGCGGCCCGGGACAGGGAGTGGAGGAGATCGTCGTCGCTTTCACCTACTACTCCAACGCGACCCAGATCATGTTCGAGTTCAACCAGATCTACCGGCGTCTGGAAAGCTCGATGACCGAGGCCGCACAGTTCACGGAGCTGCTGCTGGACCCGCCCACCGTGCTCGACCCGACGGAACCCGAACCGCTCGCACCGCGGGACACCGGTATCCGCTTCGAGGCGGTGACGTTCGCCCACACCGGTGCGAAGCCGATCTTCCAGGGCCTCGACCTGGACGTGCCCGCAGGCGCACGGATCGGCCTGGTCGGCAGGTCCGGCGGCGGCAAGACCACACTCACCCGGCTCCTGCTGCGGATGTCGGACATCGACGGCGGACGCGTCCTGATCGGCGGTCAGGACATCAGCCGGCTGCGCCAGGCCGACCTGCGCTCACTGATCGCCTACGTCCCGCAGGAACCCGCGATGTTCCACCGCAGTCTGCGGGACAACATCGCCTTCGCCCGGCCCGGCGCCACCGACGAGGAGATCCACGCGGCGGCCGTGGCCGCACACGTCACGGAGTTCGCCGACCAACTCCCGGACGGCTTCGCCACCTTGGTGGGGGAGAGGGGAGTGAAACTCTCGGGCGGTCAGCGTCAGCGCGTCGCCCTCGCCAGGGCCGTCCTCCGCGACGCCCCGGTCCTGCTGCTCGACGAGGCGACCAGCGCGCTGGACTCGGAGAGCGAACTCCTCGTCCAGGACGCCTTGTGGCGGCTGATGGACGGACGTACGGCCCTCGTGGTCGCCCACCGTCTGAGCACCGTCGCCGGCATGGACCGTCTCGTCGTCCTCGACCGCGGAAGCGTCGTCGAACAGGGCACCCACAAGGAGCTGCTCGCGACGAACGGCGCCTACGCCAAGCTGTGGCGGCACCAGTCGGGCGGCTTCCTCGGCGAGAGCGCAGAGAGCGCCGAGAGCGCCGAGCCCGTCCCCGGACACCCGGTGCTCGACGGGGACCACAGGACGTCGTCGCACGTTCGTACGAGCACCGGGTCCACATGACGAGTGGGTTTCCGGCCGTCCTTGACCGCCGGTGGTGTCACGCCGGCGAGATCAGGGCTGCACTCCATGACAAGGATGGCTGCACTCCCCGCCGAGGACTGAATCGTCCGTGCTTGGCACAGTGAAGCGGTGACACCCGAGTGAGCTCGTGCCTGCCCGGTGCCGGACGGCACGTGGTGTCCGGCAAGCGGAGGCGACGAGCAGGGCAGGGGGCACCGACGGCATGAGGACGAGCAGGGCAGGGGGGTGCCGGCGGCATGAGAACGAACGGCTCTTCGTGGGCCCCGACTTCAACCATGTGGCGGCGTGATCCGCTGATCACCGACGGCGTCCCCGCCGCAGCGGAAGAGGCGTTGCGGATGGCGCATGCACCCGTACCGGGCGAAGGAGGAAACCGACGCGATGAAAACGGACGACATGGGGGAGCCCGAGGGCGGGCGCCCCTGGCAACGTTCGAAGGCCTGGAGCGAACCGCCGGCAGGCGGCCCCGGCGGGCCGGCCCGCCCCGGAGGGCCCGACCGTCGCCATGTGGAGGACGGTGACGGCAGATGGCACACGACACGGAGCGTGCCGTCCGTCATCGTCGTGGTCCTGCTCGCCGTCTGGACCGTCTTCGCCGCGCAGTGGAGAGAGCAGGACTGCGCCCTCGTCCCCACCTCCTACGTGCTCGTGATCACTCACGGAGCCCCGAGCGTCTTCGAGGGATGCGGCGATCACCCCATAGACGTCACCGAGGACTGAACGGCGTCAAGTCGCTGGCCAGGGAGGGCTGAACGGTATCTTCGGGTACCTCCTCGGGTCGACCGGCCAGAAGGCCGACCGACCAGAAGGCCGACCGGACGCTCACAGGGTGCGGTGCGGCGTCCAGGGACCGTGCGCCGCGTCCGGTCGACGGCGACCCGGTGGTCGGCCCGACGGCTCCCGGCGGGGCCGCGTCCGCCGTGGCGCTCGGCGGACTGGAGTACGAGCCGGACCCGCCGGTCCGCACCTCCCGCGGCACCGCGCCGATCAACCCCGACGGTGGCCGCGCCGCCGTGTTCGGCGCCGCGTGTCCCAGTCGTGCCTCGCGTCCGTCGACGAACGTGACGACCCTCGCGGTACGGGACCTGGAGCCCGGTGAGGCCGTTCTGCCCACGCCGTACGCGTCCGGCGGCGAGCGGGTCCCGTCGCCGCGCCCTGTGCCGGGACGGCCGTCGAGGCGAAGACCGCCGAGGGCCTGCCGGCCGGGATCCGGTCCGCACCCGACAGCCGGTTCCGCGTCGCCGCCACGGTCGTCGACCCCGTCAAGGCCCTTCAGATCCGCCAGGACGCCGGACACGTCCGGCAGGGCGGATGCCCCGCCGTCTCGCGCCGGCCCGTGTCCCCGAGGCTCTCCTCCTGGCGGACGGCCGCGCCGATGTCCCCGGAGTCCGCACTCCTGTTGACAGGATGTCACACCACTCCCATCATGGGAGCGCTCCCACCAGCGTGATCCGCCGCGCGCCGCCCGTGCACGACCGCACCGCATCCACGCACCGTTTCCTGTGCCACCGGCGCGGAACGTCCTGCTGCCGCACCGGCACTCCGCCTGTCCGGCCGCACGGTCCGGCACACGCCGCCCCGTCCGTGCCGCCGGGCCCCGAGGGAGGATCCCCCATGTCCTTACCGCAGAGATCCGGCCGGCCGGCCGGTACCGGCACCCGTCACCTCGTACGCGCTGCCGCCGCCCTGACCGCCGCGCTCGCCCTGCTGTCCCCGCTGAACACCGCCGGTGCCGCGTCGGCCGCCGCGCCCGGGACCTCCGCCGCGGACGTCGACGTCCGGGTCAACACGCAGGCGTCGCTGGGCCGCATGTCCGACACCGCGCGCGGGGTCAACACGGCCATCTGGGACTCGCACATGAACGATCCCGAGGTCGCCGACCTGATGAAGGCGGCCGACGTCGGGGCGATGCGCTACCCCGGCGGCTCGTACGCGGACATCTACCACTGGGAGACGCACACGGCGCCCGGCGGATACGTCGCCCCCGGCACCGGCTTCGACGCCTTCATGGGCACCGTCCGCGCCACCGGCGCCCAGCCGGTCCTGATCGCCAACTACGGCTCCGGCACGCCCGAGGAGGCGGCCGGCTGGGTCCGGTACGCCAACGTCACCAAGGACTACGACGCGAAGTACTGGGAGATCGGCAACGAGATCTACGGCAACGGCCACTACGGCAGCGGCTGGGAGCACGACGAGCACGAGGACAAGAGCCCCCGGGAGTACGCCCGTCAGGTCCGCGCCTACGCCGAGGCCATGAGGGCCGTCGACCCCACCGTCAGGATCGGCGCGGTCCTCACCACCCCGGGCGAGTGGCCGGACGGCATCGTGGGCGAGGGCGATCCGGGCGACTGGAACCACACCGTGCTCTCCGAAGTCACCGACGTCATCGACTTCGTGAGCGTCCACTGGTACGCGGGCGGTGCCGACACCACCGCCGAGGACGCCATGGCGAGGCTGACCAGGCTGCCCGGCGAACTGCGCGAGGTCCGCGGCCAGCTCGACCGGTACGCGGGCGCCGACTCACCGCGCATCGGCATCGCCCTCACCGAGATCAACACCAACACCGGCGGCGCCATGCTCACCGCCCGGCCCAACGGCCTGTTCGCCGCGGACGCGTATATGACGGCCCTGGAGAACGGTGTCTTCACCGTCGACTGGTGGAACACCCACAACGGCGCGGGGCGGATCACCACCGTCGACGGCGAGACGGACTACGGCGACATGGGGATGCTCTCCAGCGGCGCCTGCACCGGTGACGTCTGCGAGCCGGCACCCAACACACCGTTCCACCCCTACTACGGCATGAAGATGACCAGTGAACTGGGCACGGCCGGCGACACCCTGGTCGCCGCCGAGTCCTCCGCGCAGGACGTCTCCGTCCACGCCGTGCACCGTCGCGACGGACGGCTGGGCGTCCTGCTCATCAACAAGGACCCGGACGCCGCACGGACCGTGGCCCTCGACTACGAGGGATTCACCCCGTCCGCCGCCGCACCCGAGGTCAGCCGTTACGCGCGCGGCGACAGCGACATCACCGACGTCACCGACGGTACGGCGTCCGCCTCCCGGATCACCGTGCCGCCGTACGGAATGCTCACGCTCACCCTCACCCCGCAGCCCGGCACCGGGCCGGGGGCGTCCGACGCCGGGGCCCCGGGGACGCCGCGGCTGGAAGCGGTGACCGACACCACCGCGAGCCTGTCCTGGGAGGGCGCGGCGGGCGCCACCCGCTACCTGGTCCAGGAGCGCGACGGCGCGCACACCTACGTGGTGGGCGAGACCACCGGCACGTCCGTGACCCTGCGGAACCTGCCCCCGGGCAGCGCCCACACGGTCAACGTGCTGGCGGCCGACGCCTCGGGCCGGCTCTCCGCCCCGTCCACTCCGCTGACCTTCACCACCGGCACTCCGCCGGACGCCCCCTGCGCGGTGACCTACCACCGCGACACGAGCTGGGGCAACGGCTTCGTGGCCACGGTCACCGTGCGGAACCTCTCGGACACCCCGATCACCGGCTGGACCGTGGACTGGGACTGGCCGACCGACCGCCAGTCGGTGTCCTCCGGCTGGAACGCCACGTTCCACCAGACGGGCGCGCATGTACGGGTGACGGCTCCCGAGGGTGCCGGGGTGCTGGCCCCGGACGGCGGGTCGACGGCCTCGTTCGGCTTCGTCGGCGCCAACGACGGGCCCAACCCGCAGCCGACGGTCTTCCGCCTCAACGGCGCCGTCTGCTCGGGCGGCTGACGCCGGGCCCGCCCGGGACCGGTGGCAGGGTGACCTGCTCCCGGGCGGGCCGGTCTCCTCGCAGGGGGTCGGGAGCGCACGGCCATCCGGCCGCCACCCGCGTGGCGCGCCCGGCGCGCATGGTGTGGCCTGAGACGTGCGGGAGGGTCCACCCACGGAGGAGACACGGAGCATGTTCGGTCAGGCGCAGGCGTTCAGCGGTTTCTCGGTCGACGACCTCGGCGAGGCCCGCCGGTTCTACGGCGAGACCCTGGGTCTCCAGGTGGAGGAGACCGGGCAGGGGGACATGCGGGTGCTGGCTCTCACGCTCGGCAGCGGTGCGCGGGTCTTCGTCTACCCGAAGGAGACGCACACCCCCGCGACGTTCACGATCCTCAACTTCCCCGTCGACGACATCGTGGCCGCCGTCGCCGAACTGGAGCGGCGCGGCGTCACCCTGGAGCGCTACGCGGAATTCGACCACGACGAGAAGGGCGTCGTCCGGGTCGGCGGCGACGGCCCCGCGGCGATCGCGTGGTTCACCGACCCGGCCGGGAACGTCCTCGCCGTGCTCCAGGAGAACTGACCGAGGGCCGTCGAGCGGTACGGCACGGACCGTCCGCCGCTTCCCTTCGGCCAGGGATCACCCGTCCCTCCCGCTGCTGTCGGACCGGCGTGGACGGTCCGACGGCGCCTGCGGGGCGGTCGGCCGTTGTGACGGAAACACGGAATCGGGTGTTCTGTCACGGGGTGACAGGTCCGTTCCGGCGGGCCGCGTCCCCGTGCACTGTCGAATGCGTTTTCGGCCTTCGCGCGCTGTATGGCTAATATCAGGCCACCAACCGCTACTGTCTGGCGCGTTCTCGTCACAGGTGCGGCTGACCAGTGACGAGGAGAGTGTCCTGCGGGTGAGCGGATCGAACAGGGACGGGCGGCGCGGAAGGAACAGCGCGCGGGCCGGCCGTCGACGGAAGGGCGCGACGGACGAGCAGCCGTGGGCGGCCGGCGAACGACGTCTGCCGCTGCGCACGGTGCTGCTGGTGCTGCTGCTCGTACCGAGCGTGGCGCTGGTCGCGCTGTGGGGCCTGGCCACGTACGAACTGGGCAACGAGTACCGGGTGCAGGCCGCCCAGCACGACCTGAAGACGACCGTGGGCCCGCGCAACGCGGCCCTGTTCAACGCCCTGCAGCGGGAGCGGCGGCTGACCCAGGAGGCGCTGGCCGCGCCCGAGGCGTCCCGGACCGCCCTGATCCGGCAGCGCACGGCCACCGACCGCGCCCTGCGCGGCTTCGAGCCGCTGACCTCCGCGGACACCAGCGACGGCCAGCAGGGCCTGGCCGCCGCGATCTCCCGGACCGTGCGGGTGACCGACCGGCTCGCGCAGGAACGCCGCGCGGTGGACGCCGGGACCTCCGACGAGGAGCGGGCGTTCGCCTACTACACCGAGGTCATCGCGGCCGGCACCGAGGTCTTCGCGGCGATCTCCCGCGGCGCCAACGGCGAGGTGACCGGCCTGTCGCAGGTCCTGTTCGACCTGAACGGGGCCGTGGACATGATCAACCGCGAGGACGCGGTGCTGGCTCGGAGCTGGCCCTCGGGCCGGCTGTCCGACGAGGACTACGACCTGGTCACCGACGCCGTCGGCACCCACGAGTACCTGCTCAAGTCACGTGTGGCGCCGAACCTGAACACCGAGGAGAGCCGGCTCTACACGGCGATGACCAAGAGCGGGGAATGGCGGACGCGGGTCGAGCTGGAGGAGCGGCTGCAGGCCTCCGACGGTGAGGGCGTCGCGCTGTCCCCGGCCCGCGCCAAGGAGTGGCGGGCCGCGGCGGACGCCTCGATCGCCCGTCTCGAGGAACTCATCGGAGTGCACAGCGAGGTCTCCAACGCCGCCGGTGCCGTCGCCGTGCGAGAGCTGAAGCTGTACCTGTACTCCGTCGCCGCCCTGGGCCTGATCGCCGTCGTCCTGGTCGTGCTGATGACCTGGCGGCTGACCACGGTCCTGCGCCGGCGCGTCCTCGCCGTACACGGTCAGGCGCAGGACCTGGAGCAGCGGCTGCCGCAGGTGGTGACCCGGCTCGAACAGGGCGAGGACGTGGACGTGGACGCCGAGGTCCCGGAACTGTCCCCGGCCTCGGACGAGTTCGGCGAGCTGAGCCGGGCGCTGAACCTGGCCAGCCGCACCGCGGTGCACACCGCGGTGCGCCAGGCGGAGCAGCACCGCGGCTTCGAGCGGCTGTTGCAGCGCATCGCGCGCCGCACCCAGCTCCTGATCGGCCTGCAGCTGAAGAAGCTGGACGAGCTGGAGCGCCGGCACGAGGACCCGCAACTGCTGGAAGGCCTGTTCGACCTGGACCACCTCACCGCCCGGCTGCGCCGCTACGAGGAGAACCTGGTGATCCTCGCGGGCGGCCAGCCCCGGCGCCGCTGGCGCAAGCCGGTGCCGCTGCTGGACGTCCTGCGCGCCGCGCAGGGCGAGGTCCAGGACTACCGGCGCGTCGAGATCGACGTCGAGGGCCGGCCGTGGATCTCCGAGCGGGCGGTGGGGCCGCTGATCCACATCCTGGCCGAGCTGATGGAGAACGCGACCGCGTTCTCCAAGCCGCCGGCTCCGGTCGAGATCAAGGCGGCACCGGTCAGCCGGGGTGTCGCGGTGGAGATAGAGGACCGCGGACTGGGCATGGAGGCCGAGCAGTACGAGGCCGTCAACGCCCTGATGCAGGCGCCCCCGCAGATGGACGTGATGACCCGCGCCGACGACGTGCGCCTGGGCCTGTACGTGGTGGCCCGCCTGTCGGCGGGCCTGGGCCTGCAGGTGGAGCTGCGGCCCTCGGCGTTCGGTGGCACCCGCGTCATCGTCCTCGTCCCGCAGGACCTCGTGGCCGAGCGGCCCCGATCGGTGCCGGACGCGGCCGACCGCCCGTCACCGGAGGACGCCGGCACCCCCTTCCCCCCGCCGCGCCGGCATGCCGGTCCCCGTCCCGCGGACGGCTCGGACGGCTCGGACGGCTCGGCCGACCTGCCGGTACGGTCGCGGGGACAGGCGATGGCCGACGTCACCGCACCGTCGCCGGCCCCCGCGTCGCCGGTCCCCGCGTCGCCGGTCCCCGCGTCGCCGGTCCCCGCCGGTCCGCCGGTCCCGCAGACCGGGCCCGCGCCCCTGCCCCGCCGGACGCGTCAGGCCAGCCTGGTGGCCGAGCTGCGCGCGCCGGCTCCGCAGGACCCCCCGGCCTCCCAGGCCCCGTCCAGTGCCCCGGCCCGCTCCGGCGCCACCATCGGCGCCTTCCAGCGGCAGTCCCGCAAGAACCGTGCCGCCGGCGCGCGGCCGTCCGCGCCCGGCACCGACCAGTCCGAACCGCCCACGAGGGAAGACCGAGGATGACTCAGCGAACCACCGCCACCGACGCAGACCTGGACTGGCTCCTCGACGGACTGGTCGACCAGGTCGCCGGTACCCGGCATGCCATCGTGCTGTCCGACGACGGTCTGGTGATCAGCCGCTCGAAGACCGTCGAACGCTCCGACGCCGAGCGCCTGGCCGCGAT
The DNA here is from genome assembly GCF_044453165.1 of Streptomyces sp. NPDC051740. NCBI lineage: Bacteria > Bacillati > Actinomycetota > Actinomycetes > Kitasatosporales > Streptomycetaceae > Streptomyces > Streptomyces sp. NPDC051740. The sequence continues at coordinate 40,175 of NZ_JBITCL010000012.1, forward strand.
CGCCACCGGTCAGCAGAGCCTGGCCCGTGGCGTCGGACAGCTCTTCCAGGGTGGTCCGGTCCACCAGGTCATCGTCGAGATGGCCGACCTGTGGCTGTTCGTCACCGCGGCCGGCCGGGGCACCCACCTGGCCGTGGTCGCCTCCCAGGAGGTCGACGCCGAAGTGATGGCGGTCGCCATGCACACCCTGGTCCAGCAGGTGGGCCAGAAGCTGGGCACCGACGAACGCACCCCGGGGTCCGACCCGTCCCCGCCCGCCGGTCCCGGGGCCGGCGAGTGAGGCACTGGACGGAGGACCTGGAGGACGACGCGGACGAACCGCTGGTCCGCCCCTACACCATCACCGGCGGCCGCACCACCGCCGGCCGTGACGACCTGACCCTGATCACCCTGATCACGGTACGGACCACGTCCGGTACGGACACCGCGGCCGCCCGGCCCGCACTGCAGCCCGAGCACCGCACCGTCCTGCGCCTGTGCGCGCGCAGGCCCGTCGCGGTGGCCGAGATCGCCGCCGAGCTGGACCTGCCGGTGTCGGTGACCAAGATCCTCATCGGCGACCTGATCGACGCCGGCCGGGTACGGGCCCGGCCACCCCTGGCCTTCGCGCACAACGGCACCCTCCCCGACATGACGATCCTTGAGGCGGTGAGAGATGGGCTCCGCGGGCTCTGATCCGGCACAGACGGCCCAGGCCGTGAAGATCCTGATCGCCGGCGGCTTCGGCGTGGGCAAGACCACCCTGGTCGGCGCGGTCAGCGAGGTCGCCCCCCTGCACACCGAGGAATACCTGACCCGGGCCAGCGTCGGCGTGGACGACCTGGTCGGCATCGACGCCAAGACCACCACCACCGTCGCCCTGGACTTCGGGCGCATCACCGTCAGCGACGAACTGGTGGTCTACCTGTTCGGCACCCCCGGCCAGGAACGCTTCTGGTTCATGTGGAACGACCTGGTGCTCGGAGCCCTGGGAGCAGTGGTACTGGTCGACACCCGCCGCCTGGAGGTCAGCTTCGCCTCCATCGACTTCTTCGAAAGCCGCGGTGTCCCGTTCGTCGTCGCGGTCAACTGCTTCCACAACGTCCGCGACCGCACACCCCAGGAAGTCCGCACCGCCCTGGACCTGGACCCGCAGGTCCCCCTGGTGATGTGCGACGCACGCGAGCGGACCGACGGCAGGGATGTCCTGCTCACCCTGATCGAACACCTCATGGCCCGCCGCTCCGCGCCCCAGCCGGCCATGTGATCCCCGGAGCGCGGTCGCCACCCCGCTCACCCGCCGACGCGGACGTGGCCGACCGCGGAGGCCGTGTGGTGAACACGGGGGCGGCCGGCGGGCCCGGCCGCCCCCGTCGATGCCTCAGCGGGCGAGGCGGATCCGGGTCAGCGTGTCCTCGGTCTGCGTGGCGCCGGACTTGTCGGTCACGTAGGCGGTGCCGTCGGCGATCTCCACGTGGTTGGGGTTGGCGCCGGTGGCCACGGTCTCCTCGACCACGCCCTCGCGCGGGTCGACCACCGTGACGGTGGCGGCGGTGCGGTTGACCACCACGACGTCGCCGGAGCGCTCGTCGGTGGCCACCGAGAGGGCGCCGGCGCCGGTCGCCACCGACTTGGTCACGGTGCCCTCGCGCAGGTCGATCACGGACAGGGTGCCCGAGGTCTGGTCGGCGGTGTAGGCCGTCCGGCCGTTCTTCGACAGGGAGACCGAGACCGGACCGTCACCGGCCGGCAGGAAGCGCGGGGTCGCGGAGCCGCGCTTCAGCTCGATGAGCCGGTCGTTGCCGAGGTCGGCGGCGTAGAGGGTGCCGGTCTTCTCGTTGAGGGTCAGGCCGGTCGGGCCCGCGCCCTCGACGGTGACGCGCTTCTTCTCCTTGAACGTCCTGGAGTCGAAGGCGACCAGCGTGCCGTCGCCGTAGCCGCTCGCCCAGACCGTGTCGTGCCGCTCGTCGACGACGATCTCGCGGGCGTGGGCGATGTCCGGCAGGCCGGCCAGCCGCTCGCCGGTGCGCTGGCTGTAGACGGAGACGGTGTTGTCGCGGGTGTTGGTCGTCCACACGGTGTTGTGCTCGTCGTCCACGGCGACGCCGTAGACCGCCTCGACGGCACCGGTGGCGGTGTCGGTGACCGGCGGGGTGTGGTCGGCCTCGATCTCCAGGGTCCTCGGGTCGACCTTCAGCAGGTGGGACTCGGTGACCGGCGGGCGGCCGACGGCGGCGGTGACCCACAGGACGTCGTTCCGCTCGGAGTAGGACGACTGGTACAGGCCCTTGGTGAGCTTCGCGGCGGTGACCTGCGAGCCGCTCGTGTGTGCCGACGCGGTGCCGGCCAGCGTCAGCGTGCCGCCGGCGGCGACCGCCACGGCGACGGCAGCGGCGACCGCGGTGCGGCGGGAGGTGCGGGTGGTGGGAACGGACATGGTGGTGGAACTCCCTTTCTCGGGAATCAACGGGGTGTCACTGCGTGGGAGAAGTGGCTTGGGGGCCGCGTGCGGCGGCGTGTCGGTCGCCCGGCGGTGCGCCGGCGGACGACGAGCAGCGTGGTGGCCGCGGCTCCGGCGGCACCGCCGGCCGCGGCGGCCGCCGCGGACCAGGCGATCGTGGAGCAGGAGACGGGGGCCGCCAGGGACGTGGCCGCGAGGGTCTCGGTGGCCTTCGTCTCGGGTGCGGTGGTCGAGGAGGCCGCGGGCGATCCGGCACCGTCCGTCCCGGCCGCGGTGACCGTGAACGCCACCTTCAGCGAGGTGGGCGGGTCGGGTGCGAGGAACCGCAGCCAGTGGTCGCCGGTCGCCGTGTCCGCAGGAACCGTCACCGTGCCCGACGCGCTGCCGTCCGCGCCGACCGGGAACCGCTCAAGCAGGGCGCCGTCGTCGAACTTGACGCTCAGGGTCGCCCCGGCCGGAAAGCCGGTGGCCGTGAACGGCACCTCGCCGCCCTGCCGTACCGAGGACGCGCCCAGGGCGACCGAAGGGGCGGCCGTGTCCGCCGCGGGGGCCACCGTGCCGGTGGCCCCCGCGTGCCTTCCGTGCCGGCCATGGCCACAGGGGCGGCGCAGAGGGCGCCCAGGCCGAGTGTCGCGCCGGCGGTCAGGGCGACCACGCGGCTCAGCCGGGCACCGGAGGGCGGAGCGGATCTGTCAGAGGTCATGGTTGCTGCTCCTGGCAGGCGAACGTCCGTGAAGGGGACGGGGAGAGGAGAAGGCGGCACGGCGGGGCGGCGAGAGGCGGCGCGGAAACCGGGATGCGATCAGGTAAGGTAAGGCTAACCTAACTCAAAGATCATGGGCAGTCCATTGGATTCCGTACACACCCATCCGGCCGTACCTCCCCGGAACACCCCGCACCACCCGCCCCGCACGCCCCGGCCGCACCCGGTGCCCCGGCTGGCCGAGCCCGTCCGGGAACTGCCCGGTCCGGACGGCGTCGAGGAGTTCTGGGCCGAGGTCCGCGCGCACGGCACGCCCCTGGTGGGGCCCGACCCGTACGGCAGCGCCGAGCACCGGGCGGTGACGTTCCTGTGGCGCGGCACGGCCGCCACCCGGGCCGTCGAGGTGCTGCCCAACAAGCTGGGCGACCCGCGTGCCCCCGAGGACAACCTGATGGAGCACGTCCCGGGGACGGACGTATGGCACCTCACGCTCCGGCTGCGCCACGACTGGCGCGGTACCTACGACTTCCACGTCGAGGAGGGGACGGGCCTCGACCCCGACGCGCCGGACCACTGGCGCCGGCTGCGCACCCACCGGCGCGCCGACCCGTTCAACTCCCGCACACTGCCCCGCCGCTGGGGCGGCGACCCGGTGCCGTACGCCGAACTCCCGGCCGCACCGCGCGCCGTGGACTGGGAACCGCGCCCGGACGTCGCCCGCGGCACCGTCACCGGGCACCGCGTGCCCGCCGGGCGTCTCGGCGGCAGCCGGCGCGTGTGGCTGTACGCGCCACCCGGCACGGAGCCGGGAACCGGGCGCGGCACGGCCGGACTGCCCGTGCTGGTCCTGCTCGACGGCGAGCACTGGGGGCCCCGGCTGGGCCTGTCGCACCTGCTGGACAACCTGATCGCCGACGGCCGCATCCCGCCCGTGGCCGCCGTGCTGCCGGAGGCCGTCGACGAGCCCACCCGCTGGGCCGAGCTGACCTGCGACCCCGAGTACGTCGCCTTCCTCGCCGACGACCTGCTGCCCTGGGCGGCCGGGCACCTGCCCCTGACCGCCGACCCGGCGCGCACCGTGATCGCCGGGCAGAGCCTGGGCGGGCTGACCGCCGCCTACGCCGCCGTGGCGGCCCCGCACCGCTTCGGCAACGCCCTCGCCCAGTCGGGCTCGTTCTGGTGGCCGGTCGGCGAGGACGCGGAGTGGCTCACCCGCGTCCTCGCCGCGACGCCACGGCTGCCGGTACGCCTGTGGCTCTCCTTCGGCGAGCAGGAATGGGTCGCCCTGCCCGCGGCCCGCCGGCTGCGCGACACCCTGGCGTCCGCCGGCTACCACGACTCCTCCTACCGGGAGTTCAACGGCGGCCACGACTACCTGTGCTGGCGCACGGAACTGGCCGACGGACTGGTGGAACTCCTGGCCCGCTGACACCCGGCCGCGCATCGCGGAGGTCATGCGTCCAGCTCCTTCAGCCGGGCGGCGAGGACCGCCGCGATGTCGTCCAGATGGCGGTCCCGCATCAGTTGCGGGTGGGTGCAGTCCAGGTCGTGGTTGACCAGACGGCCGCTCACGTACGGCCGCCACGCCTCGCGGGTCAGCCAGTGCTCGGCGCGCGGGGCGGCGGCGGTGAAGAACAGCACGTCGCCGTCGTACGTGCCGTGCGTGTGCTCGCGCATCATGCGGGCGTGGTTGGGCACGATGTCGACGATCCGGGACAGGGTGTGCCCCGGCAGCCCGGCGAGCGGGCTGCCCGCCCGGCGCAGCGTGGCCAGCACGTCCTCGCGGGTGCGCTCGCCGGTGCGGTCGAAGCCCGCCATGCGCAGCACCGCGGTGAGCGCGTCGCCCTCCTCGGGCGCGGGGCTCTCCCGCCACTGCTCGGACGGGAACGCGTCGAGCAGCGCAAGGAGTTCGACCTCCTCACCCGCCTGCTGGAGCAGTACCGCGACGGTGTGCGCGAGGACCCCGCCGACCGACCAGCCCACCAGCCGGTACGGGCCGTGCGGGCGGATCGCGCGGATGCGTCCGGCGTAGTCCTCCGCCTCCTCCCGGAGCGTGCGCGGCAGCGCCTCGTCGCCGGTCAGGCCGCGGGCCTGGATGCCGTACACCGGCTGCCGCGGTCCGAGCCGGGCCGCCAGGGCGGCGTAGCACCAGGCGATGCCCCCGGCGGGGTGCACGGCGAACAGCGGCGGCCGGTCGCCCTCGGCGCGCAGCGGCAGTACGACGTCCAGCGCGGCCCCGGAGGCCGGGGCGGCGGCCTCCAGGCGGGCGGCGAGCGCGGCGGGCGTCGGCGCCTCGAACAGCGCGCCGATCGTCAGCTCGGCGCCCAGTTCCTCCCGGATCCGCCCCACCAGGCGCACCGCGAGGAGCGACGTTCCCCCCAGGTCGAAGAACGCGTCGTCGGGACCGACCCGTTCCGCGTCCAGCACCTGCGCGAACAGCCGGGTCAGCGTCTCCTCGCCGGCGGACGCCGGGGGCCGCCCCGCCGTACCGCCCGCGAAGACCGGGGCGGGCAGCTCGCGGCGGTCCAGCTTGCCGTTGGGGCTGAGCGGGAACGCCTCCAGGGCGACGACCGCCGACGGCACCATGTGCTCCGGCAGTTCGCGCGCCAGCGCCGCCCGCACCCCGGCCGGGTCGGCGTCTCCGGTCACATAGCCGACCAGCCGGTCCTCCAGCACCACCGCACAGGCGCCGTCCACGCCGGGCCGGGACGTCAACGCGGCCTCGATCTCGCCGAGTTCGATGCGCTGGCCGCGCAGCTTGACCTGGTGGTCGGTGCGGCCGAGGTACTCGACCTCGCCCTTCCGCGTCCAGCGCGCCAGGTCGCCGGTCCGGTACATCCGGGTGCCGGCCGGCCCGAACGGATCGGGCACGAACCGGGACGCCGTCAGCTCCGGCCGGCCCAGGTAGCCGTCGGCCAGTTGCACACCCGCCAGGTACAACTCGCCGGGTACACCGGGAGGGCAGTGCCGCAGGCCCGCGTCCAGCACGTACAGGCGGGTGTTCCACACCGGCCGCCCGATCGGCACCGGGCCCGAGTCCGCCGGGTCACAGGCGTGGTACGTGACGTCGACCGCGGCCTCCGTCGGCCCGTACAGGTTGTGCAGCTCGACCCCGGGCAGCGTGCGCGCGAAGGCGTGCGCGGTCTCGCGGGGCAGGGCCTCGCCGCTGCAGAACACCCGGCGCAGCGGCGCGCACCCGGCCGCCTCCCGCCCGGCCAGGAACACCCGGAGCATCGACGGCACGAAGTGGCAGGTGGTGACGGCCTGCTCGCGGATCAGCCGGGCCAGGTACACCGGGTCCTTGTGGCCTCCCGGCTCGGCGACGACCAGCGTCGCGCCCTCGCGCAGCGGCCAGAAGAACTCCCACACCGACACGTCGAACGACGACGGAGTCTTCTGCAGCACCCGGTCCGCCGGGGTCAGCCCGTACGCGTGCTGCATCCAGCGCAGCCGGTTGTCGATCGCCCGGTGCGGTACGACCACGCCCTTGGGGCGGCCCGTCGAACCGGACGTGTAGATGACGTACGCCGGGTGGGCGGGGGTCAGGGCGCGCGCCGGGACGGTCCCCGGACACCCGGACACGTCGAGTCCGTCCAGGGCGACCACCCGCGTGCCGGTGCCGTCCGGGAGGCGGCCGGCGCGGTCGGTGACGGCGCACACCGGGGCCGCGTCCCGGAGCATGTACGCCAGCCGCGGCGCCGGATAGTCCGGGTCGAGCGGCAGATAGGCCGCCCCCGCCTTCAGCACGGCGAGCAGCGCCACGACCAGCTCCACCGAACGCGGCACCGACACCGCCACCACGGTTCCGGGCCCGGCACCGAGGGACTGCAGGTGCCACGCCAACCGGTTGGCGCGCGTGTCGAGTTCGGCGTAGGTCAGCGTGCGGTCCGCGCACACCAGGGCGGTCGCGTCGGGGGTGCGGCGGACCTGCGCCTCGATCGGCCCGATCAGGGTGGTCGCGGGCAGCTCCCGGTCCGTGTCGTTGAACTCATCGAGGACCAGGGCCTGTTCCGCCGGGGTGGCGATCGCGTGCGCGGACAGCGGGAGGTACGGATCGGCGTCGGTGAGGCGCTCCACCAGGTACAGGAACCGCTGCTGATGGGCGGTGAGTTCCGCGTCGTCGTACAGCACGGGATTGCCGTCGAAGTCGATGCGCGGACCCTGGCCGTCGGCACGGTCGTGGATGTTGACGGTCAGGTCGTCCACCGGCCCCGCCGACAGGTTCCGGGACCGGGCGGGGGCGCCCGCGAAGTCCACGCCGTAGTCGAAGGGCATGACGTTGACCAGCGGGCCCACCAGCCCCCGGTGCTCGCCGAGCAGCCCCAGGTCGCGGCGGATGTCCTCGTAGCGGTAGCGCTGGTGGCGGCGTGCCTCGCGGATGCCGAGCACCACCTGCCGGACCAGTTCGGCGAACGTCGCCCCGGGGGAGACGGTGAGCCGGAGCGGCAGCACGTTCATCACCATGCCGGGCACGCGCAGCGCCACCGAGCCCATACGGCCCATCATCGGCAGCCCCAGCACCACCTCCGCCCGCGCCGTGGCCCGGGAGGTGTACAGCGCCTGGGCGGCGACGAGCACGTCCGGCCAGGTCGCGCGCAGCCGGGCCGCGAGGTCCTTCAGACGTCGCGTGGTCTCAGGGGACAGCGGGGAACCGTGGCGGCGGAACGTACGGGACGGCAGCGCGCCGCGGCCCGCGAGCCGGGGCGGTTCGGGCCGGTCGGCGAACGACCCGGTCCAGTGGGCGCGGTCGGCGGCGAAGGCGGGCGACGACCGGTACGCGGCGTCGTCCGCGACGAGGTCGGCCAGGCTCCCGAAGGAGCACGCGGCGGGTTCCTCACCACGGGCCAGCGCCGAGTACACCTCGGCGGTGCGGCGCACCAGCAGCGAGCAGCCGTAACCGTCGATCACCAGGTGGTGGACGCACTGGTACCACAGCCACCGCCGCTCACCGACGCGGAACAGGGCGTGCCGGAACAGCGGTCCGCGCGCCAGGTCGAACGGCTCGGCCAGGTCGGCGCGCATCCACGCCTCGGCCCGTTCCGGGCTGCTCGCCCCGTCCACGGTCAGCGGCGGCCCACCCGGCGGGCACAGGTGCTGACGGGGCCCGTCCGGGGTGTCCTCGACACGGACGCGCAGCGCCTCGGCCTCGGCGGCCACCCGGCGCAGCGCCGCGGCGAACAGTTCCGGATCGAGCGGCCCGTCGATCTCCAGGCACTCGGCGGTGTTCTGCGCGGGGCTCAGCGGGTCGAGCGCCTGCGCGTACCACATGCCCGACTGGGCCGCCGTCAGGGGCAGGGCGGTCATACGGCCCCCAGCAGACGTGCCCAGGCCTCGACCGTCGGCTGCTCCGCGAGGTCGGCGAAGCCGGCCGTGACGGCGTGGTCGCGGCGCCAGCCCTCCAGCAGCGTCATGACGCGGACGGAGTCGAGACCGTGGTCGACGAGGTTCTCGTCGACGGGGACGTCCGCGGGGTCCTCGCCGAGGCAGTCGGCGACGTCGTGGCGGATCCGTTCCACGGTGAGCGGCATGACTCGGACCTCCTGGAGGAGTGTGTCGGTGGTGGTCACGACCGCGCACCGGCCGGCCGCCCAGCGCAGCGCCAGGTCGTGGTCGTCGCGGGAGAAGTCGGCGACGGCGTCACCGACCACGAACGCCCGCACGTCCCGCATCCACGCGTCGGCGGCGGTCATCAGCACGCCGATGTGCGCGTACACGCCGGTGATCACCAGCTGGTCCCGGCCCTCGCGGCGCAGCAGCTCCGCCAGGTCGGTGCGGACGAAGGCGCTGTACTTCCACTTGGTGAGCACCGTGTCCCCGTCCGCGGGCGCCACCGCCTCGGGAACGGCCAGCGCCTCGGGGTCGTCGGCGGCGCCGGGGCCCCAGAAGTCGAGCTGGAGGCCGCGCTCCTCGGGCGTCTGGCCGCCGCGCTGGACGGAGTACACGACCGGCACGCCGAGACGCCGGTACGTCGTCAGCAGGCGGGCGGTGTTGGCGAGCATGCCGGTCAGCGGCTGTTCCCCGGCGGGGTAGGCGGACAGGAAGTGCTGCTGCAGGTCGTGCACGAGCAGCACGGCGCGCTCCGGGTCCACGTGCCAGGGGACGCGGTTCGCGGGGAGTTCGTCCGGTGCCGGGAGCGGATAGGGGGCTATGGCGGGCAGGGCCATGGGGAGGGGGCCTTTCAGTGCTTCTCGGGCTGCTCGGCGGCGGACCGCAGGTGTTTCTTGCTGACCTTGCCGACACCGGTCCGCGGGAAGGCGCCGACGAACTCGACGAGGTCGGGGACCTTGTAGGCGGCGACGCCGTGCTCGCGCACGAACCGCTTGACCGCGGCCGGCTTCAGGGGCTCGGCGCCCTCGCGCAGGATCACGTAGGCGAGGGAGCGTTCACCGAGGTACGCGTCGGGCACGGAGACCACCGACACGTCGTGGACGGCCGGATGGGCGAGCAGGATGTTCTCGATCTCCTCCGGTGCGATCTTCTCGCCGCCGCGGTTGATCTGGTCCTTGGCCCGTCCCTCCACCACCAGGTGCCCGGTCGGGGTGCGCCGCACGATGTCACCGGTGCGGTAGAAGCCGTCCTCGGTGAAGGCCCGCCGGTTGTGCTCGGGGGCCCGCCAGTAACCGCGAACGGTGTACGGGCCACGGGTCAGCAGATGCCCGAACTCCCCGTCGGGAACGTCCTCGTCGGCGTCGTCCACGACGCGGATCTCGTCGTCGGGGGAGATCGGCCGGCCCTGTGTGGTGACCACGGTCTCGGTGTCGTCGTCGAGGCGTGTGTAGTTGACCAGTCCCTCGGCCATCCCGAACACCTGCATCAGCCGGCAGCCCAGCGCGGGCTCCAGCCGACGCGCCGCCCGCTCGCTGTACTTGGCGCCGCCGACGAGCACCAGCTCCAGGCTCGACAGGTCGTACGTGGATCCGGGCGCGGCGTCGGTCCACACCAGGGCGAGCGGCGGGACCAGCCCGGTCATCGTGACGCGCTCGCGCTCGATCAGCTCGAACGCGGTGACCGGGTCCGGCTCCGGGCACAGCACCACCGTGCCCCCGGCGTACAGCACGCCCAGCCAACCCGGGGAACTCGCCGGGAAGTTGTGCGCGGCCGGCAGTACGACGAGGAAGCGGGTGTCCGCGTCCACACCGCAGATCTCGTCGGAACCCCGCACCGAGTACAGGTAGTCGTCGTGCGTGCGCGGGATCAGCTTGGAAACGCCGGTCGTTCCGCCCGACAGCTGGAGGAAGGCCGGCTCGTGCGGCGCGGGCCCGTCGAACGGGCCGGACGGCACGCACTCCACCTCGGCCAGCGCGGTGTGCCCGCCGGGATCACCGGCCACGAACACGTGCTTCAGGCCGGGCACCCGCTCACGGACGCGCGAGGCGAGCACGCGGTGGTCGTAACCGGCGTGCACGTCCGGGACGACGTACGCCACGGCCTCGGTGAAGGAGCAGAAGTGGGAGATCTCCGTCTCCCGGTGGGCCGGCAGCGCGTACACCGGCAGCGCGCCGATGCGCAGCAGCGCGAAGACCACCTCGAAGAACTCGCCCACGTTCGGCAGTTGGACGACGACCCGGTCGCCCTTGCCCACACCGCGCGCCAGGAACCCGGCGGCCAGCCGGTCGGCCCGCTCGTCCAGTCGGCGGTACGTCCAGGTACGGCGCACGGGTGCCGGGTCGACCAGGGCGATCCGGTCGGGGTGGGCGGCGGCGCGCTCGCGCAGCACGCCGTCGATCGTCTCGCCGCGCCAGTGCCCCGCCGCGCGGTAGCGCTCGGCGAACTCCGCGGGCCAGGTGGGGGAGTCCGCCCCCGGCGTGAGGGCGCTCACAGGGCGGCTCCCACGGCGTGCAGGAACGTACGGAACTTGGCGGCCGTCTCCGCCGTCTCGGCCTCGGGGGTGGACGCGGCCACGACCCCCGCGCCGGCGAACAGCCGCAGGGTGCGGCCCTCGGCCTCGGCGCAGCGGATGGTCACGACCCACTCGCCGTCACCGTCCGCGTCCTGCCAGCCGACCATGCCGGTGTACGGGCCGCGGTCGAAGGGCTCCGACTCGGTGATCACGGCGCGGGCCGTGTCGGTCGGCGTACCGCACACCGCCGGTGTGGGGTGCAGCGCCGAGGCCAGGTCGAGCGCGGTGACGTCGGGGTCGGCGACCTCGCCGGTGACCGTGGTGGACAGGTGCCACATGGCGGCGGTGCGCACCAGCGTGGGCCGTTCGGGCACCTCCAGCGAGCGGCACAGCGGGGCGAGCGCCTCGCGTACGGCGGCCACGACGACGGCGTGCTCGTGCAGGTCCTTCTCGGACTCCAGGAGCGCGGCAGCACGCCGGACGTCCTCGGCGAGGTCGCCGCTGCGCGGCGCGGACCCGGCCAGCGGGTTGGCCGTCAGCCGGCCGCCCCGCCGGGCGACGAGCAGTTCGGGGCTGGCGCCGATCAGCGTGCGGCCCGGACCGCTGGGCACGGCGAAGGTGTAGCCGGCCGGGTCGTGGCGGGCCAGGCGGCGCAGCATGGCCGGCAGGTCCGGTTCCCGGGCGGAGGTCAGCTCCAGGGTCCGGGCGAGGACGACCTTGTCGAACTCCCCGGCTCGCATCCGCACGACCGCGGCGGCCACCGCCTCGCCGTACCGCTCCGGCGCCGGCACCTCCCGCACCCGCCAGTCGGTCCGGTCGCCGTCGTGCGGCACGGGCAGGGCGATCAACGGGTCCTCGCGCAGCGGCGGCGCCCAGCGCACCTGTTCGGGGACGGCCAGAGCGGCCGGTGCGTCCGGGGCGAAGGGCAGTGCTCCCACGGCCACCGGCGGCGGGGCGCCCGGTCGGCGCAGCGCGCCCAGCACCTCCCGCACCCGCCGGGCGGGCGGACGGGCGTCGTGGGGTATCCCGGCCGCGGTGCCGCGCCCGAGCAGGGTTCCGCGCGGGGTGGCGAGGAAGCGGTCGGCGGTGGGGCGGTAGGCCTCCAGCAGGGCGGTCGCCGTGCCGGGGGAGACCGTCGCGGCGGTGGGTTCGTCGAGGGAAAGGGACATGGCTGTCTCCAGTGGGGGAGGCGTGGAGCGGGGCGGGGGTCAGGCCCGCAGGGTGGCGCCGCCGTCGACGTACAGGTCGTGCATCGTGATGTGCCGGGCGCGGTCGGAGGCGAGGAAGACCACCGCGTCGGCGATGTCGGCGGGCTCGGCGATCCGGCCGAGCGGAATGCCCGTGCGGTACGCCGTCGGGTCCCCGTCGATCACGCGCCGGGCGGCGGCCGTGTCGTCGCCGTCCGTCCACAGGGCGCGCTGCATGTCGGTGAGCGTGGAGCCGGGGGAGACGGTGTTGCAGCGCACGCCCCGTCCGGCCAGTTCGAGGCCCAGGCACTTGGTGAACATCACGGCGGCGGCCTTCGAGGCGGCGTACGCGGACAGGCCCGCACGGGGGATGCCGGCCGCGTTGGAGGCGACGGTGACGACGCAGCCGCTTCCGCGGCCGGCCATGGGGCGGGCGACGGCGCGCGAGACGTGGAAGACGCCGGTGGTGTTGACCGCGAACGTGGCGGCCCAGTCCTCGTCGGTCAGGTCCACGGCGTTCGAGGGGCGCAGGATCCCGGCGACGTTGACGGCGACGTCCAGCGGTCCGAGACCGTTCTCCACCTCGTCCACCAGTGCCTGTACGGCGGTGGCGTCGGTGACGTCGAGGGGGCGCGCGGTCACCCGGTCCCCGTACCGGCCGGTGAGCGCCTCGACGCCGTCGGCCGCGAGGTCGGTGGCGACGACGCGGGCGCCCTCCTCGACGAGCGCGGTGACGACCGCCGCGCCGATGCCCCGGCCCGCCCCCGTCACGAGGGCGAGCCTGCCGCCGAGTCCGGCGGTCATGAGGCGAGGGCCTTCGTCAGGTCGTCCAGCACGATCCGCGCGGCGAGCGGACCGCCGGCACTGTTCCAGGCGGAGCCCTGCACCACCACGACGTGCCCGGCCCGTTCCGCCTCCAGCTCACCGAAGTTGGGCACCTTCTCCGCCTCGGCGTACGCCTTCTCGCCGTCGGCCCTGTCGCCGAGGGTACCGAGGAACAGCCAGTCGCCGTCGATGGTGGACAGCTTCTCCGGACTGACCGGCTCGCTGTGACCGGTGCCGACGCCCTGCTGGTCCTTCGGCCGGTCCAGGCCCAGGGCGGTCAGGATGGAGCCCACGTGGCCCACGCCGCGGCCGACGACGGAGGGCGCCTTGTCCTGCCAGCGGATCACGCTGACGACCGCACCCGCGTTGTCGCCCAACTCCCCCTTGGCCGCGGCCACGTCGGCGTCGAAGCCGGTGAGGAGCTTCTCGGCCTGCGCCTTCTCGTTCAGCGCGTCGGCGGTGGCGGTGAACGCCTTCTTCCAGTCCTCGTTCAGCTTCGCGGTGACGACGGTGGGGGCTATGGACTCCAGTTTGGCGACCTCGCCCTTCACCGCCGTGGTCTCGTCGAGCAGGATCAGGTCCGGCCGGAGCGCGGCCACCTTCTCCAGGTCGGCCTCGGCGACGGTGGCGACGACCTGCGCCTCGCCGGCCTTGTCGGCCAGGTAGCTGGACACGCCCTGCTGGCCGCGGCCCGCGGTGGTGCCGACCGGCTCGACACCGAGGGCGAGGGCGGCGTCCAGGGTGGGCTCGCTCAGCGCGACGACCTTCTTCGGGGCGGCCGGTACGTCGACCTCGCGGCCCGTGGCGTCCGTGATCCGACGGGTGCCGGACTCCTTGCCGCCCGCGTCGTCGCCGTCGTCGTCACCGCAGCCGGTCAGGAGCAGCGCTCCCGCCACGACGGCTGCGGCGGAGGCCAGGACGGTTCTGCGGGGGGCACGTACGGGGGACATGTGAGTGGGACTCCTCGGAAGGTCAGGGAGGGGACAAGGACGGGGATGGGACATGCGGGGGCCAGGACCGACGGGTTACGGGGTGCCCCGGCGTTGGTGCGGGCCGGGGGGTGTCTGCGCGGCCCGGCGCTTGCGGGGTGCCGTCGCGCCCACCCGTGCCGCCCCAGCGGCACGACTGCCCGCGGGAACGGCGGGAGCGGTGGGGGCGGCGGGAGTGGCGGAAGTGGCGAGGGCGGTGTGGGTGTCCGTGGGGGTGGTGGAGCCGCCCAGCAGGCGGATCAGTCCGGCGGCCGGGGCGCCGTGCCAGCAGGCGTAGTCGTGGCCGCCGTTGTACGTGTCGTAGGTGACCCGGTGGCCCGCCGGGCGCAGCACCTCGTACAGGGCGCGGTGGTGGTCGACCATCGCCCCCTCGTGCAGGTCCACGTCCAGATGGACCGTCACCGGCCGCGCGGGGGCGCAGGCGTAGCGCCCGGCGAGCCACGGCGTGCCGTACACCGCCGGTTCGGCGCCGGCCGGTGCCGGCACTCCCGGACGCCACCACAGGGAGGCCGGCTGGGCCAGCACGTTGCCGAACCGTTCGGGGCGCAGGAGCGCCGCGTACAGCGCGGTCACCCCGCCGAGGCTCTGCCCGACGACCACGGTCCGGCGCGGGTCCGTGGTCAGCGGCCGGCGGCCCGCCGCCCAGGGCAGCAACTCATCGGCCGGGAAGGCGACGAACGGCTCCCGGCCGCCGAGGTCGCGCCAGCGGGTGCACCGGTCCACGGCGTCCGGCGCCACCACGACCAGGGGCGGCAGCGCCCCGTCGGCGATCAGCGCGTCGAGTGTGTCGCCGAAACCCATCCGTCCGAACCACATGTCGCCGTCACACACCACGGCCACCGGCAGCGGGACGTCCGTCCGGCCCGAACCGGGCGGCAGATAGACCCACACGTCCCGGTCACCGATCGGTGCCGCGCCCGCCACACGGTGCCGCTCCACATGTCCGGCCGGCACATGGCCCCGCCGCCCGGCCCACGGCTGGGGCGGGGCACCGGGCAGGGCGAAGACCGAACTGTCGGCCGGTCGCCAACGGGTGGGGACGGACAGCCGGCCCCGCGGGTCGGCCGCGGCGTGCGCGGTCAGCGACCGCAGCCGCTGCTGGAGGCCGTCCGGACCCGGAACGGGCTCCTTCGGCGAGAGGTCCGCGACCAGCCGGTACGAGCCGCGGTGGTCGGCGCGCAGCCGCAGCCCCAGGTGCCACACGTCGGTACCGGGCACCCGCTCCAGCAGCGAACCGGCCGGCCGGCCGCGGTCGGTGAGGTGGTGGGCGGACAACAGCACCCGCCGGGTGGCCCGGTGACCCCGCCACAGGAACGTGACCGCGCGGTGGCCGGGACGGCCGTCCAGGGCCTCCACCGGGGGAGTGCCCCGCTCCTCCACCTCGTTCCAGAACGCGTCCGCCAGGGCCGTGCGCCGTGGGGCGTCGGCCCCTTCGACCTCGTCCAGGAGGCGTGCGACGCGTGGACCGGTGACCCGGACCGGACGGACGTCGTCCGGCACGGCGGCACCGCGCCGTCGGGCAGTGGGGAGGGTGGTCATCGGGTTCTCCGTCAACCGCTGGTCGGAGGGCAGGCGTGCCCACGGACTGTCGACGAAATCGTCAACAGGTCTACTTAGGTTAGCCTAAGCTAAGCACATGATCCTCGGAATGCCTGCCCCACACATGGGCCGTTCGGCCCCTGTCCGCGGACGCGGCCCCGTCGCGGCGGTCGCCTCATGAGTGCCGCGACGCTCCCGGCGCCACCGGACGGAACCCGCCCCGCCACCCGGCCCCGGTCCGCCGCCCGCTCGGCGAGCCTGCTGCTCGGCCCGTTCCTGCTCGCCGGAGCGGTCGCCCTGTCCCTGGCCGTCGGCACCGAACGGATCCCCCTCGACCAGGTCTGGTC
This sequence comes from Streptomyces sp. NPDC051740, assembly GCF_044453165.1. NCBI lineage: Bacteria > Bacillati > Actinomycetota > Actinomycetes > Kitasatosporales > Streptomycetaceae > Streptomyces > Streptomyces sp. NPDC051740. The sequence continues at coordinate 56,045 of NZ_JBITCL010000012.1, forward strand.
GGCCCTGTTCACCCCGTCCGGGACCGAGCACGACGCGATCGTCCGGGACCTGCGACTGCCCCGCACCCTCATCGGCGCCGCCGTCGGCGCCGCCCTCGGTCTCGGCGGCGCCGTCATGCAGACGCTGACCCGCAACCCGCTGGCCGACCCCGGACTGCTCGGCGTGAACGCGGGCGCCTCGGCCGCGGTCGTCACCGCGATCGGCGTCCTCGGCATCACCTCGTTCACCGGGTACCTGTGGTTCGCGCTCGCCGGAGCCGCCCTCGCCGCCACCGGCGTCCACGCCCTGGGCGGCGGCCGGCACGCCACACCGGTCCGGCTCGCCCTGGCCGGAACCGCCGTCAGCGCGGCCCTGTTCGGCTACGTCAACGGGCTCCAGCTCTGGCACCTCAGCACCCTCGACGAGATGCGGTACTGGTCCGTCGGGACCCTCGCCAAACGCGACGTGTCCCTGCTGCTGACCGTGGCGCCGCTCCTCGCGGCCGGCGCCCTGCTCGCCTTCGCCCTCGCCCGGCCGCTCGGGGCCGTCGCCCTCGGCGAGGACCAGGCACGCGCCCTCGGCACCCGGGTCCGGCGCGTGCGGGTGCTCTCCGTCGTCTCCGTCGCCCTGCTGTGCGGCGGAGCGACCGCCCTGTGCGGGCCGATCGGCTTCGTCGGCCTGATGGTCCCGCACGCCGCACGGGCGTTCTGCGGCCCCGACCCGCGCCGGCTCATGCCGTTCTGCGCGCTGTACGCGCCGGTGCTGCTGCTCGTCTCCGACGTCATCGGCCGAGTCGTCGTGCCGCCCTCGGAGATCGAGGTCGGCACGGTCAGCGCCTTCCTCGGCGGTCTCGTCTTCATCCATCTGGTACGGCGGCGTAAGGTGGCCCAACTGTGAGCCTCGCACAGGACGGAAGAACCCGTCCCCGCGTCCGCGTGCGGCACGGTCTGCTGCGCACGGGCCGCTGGTCGCTGCGGTACGACACCCGCGCCCTGCTGGTGTGCGGGGCGCTCGCCCTCCTGACCGCCGGCACCGCGGTGCTCGCCCTCGGCACCGGGAGCTACGCGCTCTCCCCGGCCGAGGTGGTGCGCACGCTCACCGGAGAGGGCCCGCCGGGCGCCGGCTTCGTGGTGCTCGGTCTGCGCCTGCCGCGCGCCCTGGTGGCCGCGCTGACCGGCTTCGCGATGGGTACGGCGGGCGCGGTGTTCCAGTCCCTGACCCGCAACCCGCTCGGCAGCCCGGACGTCATCGGCTTCGGCAACGGCGCCTCGGCCGGGGCACTGGTCGCGATCATCGTCCTCGACACGGGTGCCGCGCAGACCGCGGCCGGCGCGGTCTGCGGAGGCCTCGCCACCGCCGCCGCCGTGTACCTGCTGGCCTGGCGGCGCGGCGTGCACGGCTACCGGCTGGTCCTCGTCGGCATCGGCGCGTCCGCCGTACTCGGCGCGGCCACCAGCTTCCTGTACGTCCGCGCGGACATCGGCAAGGCCGCCCAGGCGGCGAGCTGGATGATCGGCTCTCTCAACGCCCGCGACTGGACCGACGTACGTGTCGCGGCGCTCGGACTGCCGGCCCTGCTCCCGGTCGTCCTGCTGTACGCGCGGCGGCTGACGATGCTGGAGATGGGCGACGACACCGCGGCCGCGCTCGGGGTGCCGCCCGAGCGCAGCCGCCTGGTCCTGCTCGCCGCCGGTACGGGACTCACGGCGATGGCCGTCGCGGCGGCCGGCCCGATCCCGTTCGTGGCGATGGCGGCCCCGCAGCTGGCACGCCGCCTGACCCGGGCCGCGGGGCCGAACGTCCTGCCCGCCGGTTGGACGGGGGCGCTCCTGGTGACCGCCGCCGACCTGGTCACCCAGCGGCTGACCGGCTCGGCACTGCTGCCGGTCGGCGTGCTCACCGGCGTGGCCGGCGGCGCCTACCTGGCGTGGCTGCTGCGCGGGGAGCGCCGTGCCGCCCGGCTGTGAACCGCCCGCGGGACCACAGCCCGCCGGCCCGGTTTGCCGTACTGCGAGTAACAAGATCAAAGTTGATGTGTGCGCCTCAGGCAACCAGTCGAGGTGACCCCATCCCCCTTGTGACGCCAGTGAGTTGGCGTCCGAATGACCGTCAGGAAAGTCGAATGCAGTCGTCGCGCGACCACCTCGAGCAAGCCCGCCAGGACTACGAACAGCACCTTCGGAACTGTCGTCAATGCGGCGCGGACGGCGCACAGTGCCCCGTGGCCAAGCACCTGAGGCGGCTGTACAACAACTTCGCCAGAGCCGGCCGGTGATCACTCCCTCTCGTCTCGGATACGGGATAGAATCCCGTATGTGAAACGTGATGAAACCGGGGGCACCTCCCCGGACCCCGTCGACGTCCGGCTCGGCGGGCGCCTGGCCGAGCTGCGGAGCGAGCGAGGCTGGTCGCTCGGGGAGCTGGCGGAGCGCAGTGGGATCAGCCGGTCCACCCTGTCCAGGGCCGAGCGTGCGGAGACCAGCCCCACCGCCTCCCTGCTCAACCGGCTGTGCGCCGTCTACGGGCGGACCATGTCCCAGCTGCTCAGCGAGATCGAGGCGGAGCCCGCGCCGCTGGTGCGGGCCGCCGACCAGCCGGTGTGGGAGGACAGGGCCTCCGGTTTCGTCCGCCGGTCCGTGTCCCCGCCGCACGGCGGGCTGCGCGGCGAACTCGTCGAGGGCCGGCTCGACGCCGGTGCGGACATCGCCTACGACCGGCCGCCCGTACCCGGCCTGGAACAGCACATCTGGGTCCTGGAAGGGGCCCTCGCCGTGACGGACCGGGACGTCGAGCACCGTCTCGGCGACGGCGACTGCCTCAGACTCCGCGTCTGGGGCCCCACCCGGTTCCGCTGCCCCGGCCCCGAGGCCGTGCGCTACGTGCTGGCGGTGGTGCGCCCGTGAACATCGTCCTGCTGGACGCGGCCCGTCTGACCGGCCTGACCCCGTCACTGGCCGAACTGCTGGCCGACACGGTGGACGGCGGCGCCTCCGTCGGCTTCCTCGCCCCGCTCGGCCGCGCGGCGGCGGCCGGCTGGTGGGAGGAGCGGTCCGCGGCCGTGGCCGCCGGCCGGCTCGCGGTGTGGGCGGCGTACGAGGAACCCGGAAGGGTGCTGGGCACCGTGAGCCTCGCCCTCCCCGACAAGCCCAACAGCGCCCACCGCGCGGAACTGGTGAAGCTGATGGTGCACCGCGCGGCCCGTGGCCGGGGCCTCGGACGGCGGCTGCTGACCGTCGCGGAGGAGGCGGCCGCCGCGCGGGGCATCACCCTGCTGCACCTGGACACCGAGACCGGCAGCCCCGCCGAGCGCCTTTACCGCTCCTCCGGCTGGACCCCCGTCGGCGCCATCCCCGACTACGCGGCGGACCCCGCCGGGGTGCCGCGGCCCACGACGATCTACTACAAGCGTCCGGGAACGGGCCCCGTACCGTCCGCCCCCGGGTGAGTGTCAGTGCCGGCCGCTACGGTGCCTGCCATGCCGGATGCCGAAGACGTACGACGGATCGCCCTGTCCCTGCCGGACACCACGGAGAAGGTCGCCTGGAACATGCCCACGTTCCGGGTCGCGGGGAAGATGTTCGCCACCCTGCCCGAGGACGAGACCTCCATCGCCGTGCGCTGCCCCAAGGAGGAGCGCGACGAACTGGCCCTCGCCGAACCGGAGAAGTTCTGGATCGCCGGCCACGAGGCGCAGTTCGCCTGGGTCAGGGTCCGCCTCGCCGCCCTGGAGGACGAGGGCGAGCTGCGCGACATCCTCGCCGACTCCTGGCGCCAGGCGGCCCCGCCCCGGCTCCTCGAGGCGCATCCCCGGCTGGGCCTGCCGTCCGAGGAGGCGCGCTCCGGGAAGAGCCCGCGGCCGTAAACGGGTGCGCGATCACCGCCTGGAGTGCGGTATGGTTTCCGTGCGCGTTCGGCCGGGGGAACCCCCAGGTCAGACGGGCAACGGGACGTGGCGCAGCTTGGTAGCGCACTTGACTGGGGGTCAAGGGGTCGCAGGTTCAAATCCTGTCGTCCCGACTTGTTGAACAGCAGGTCGGAGGCCGTATCGGGGACACCCGAGACGGCCTCTTCGTCGTTTCCGCCGGCCGTCGGCCGGTGGCCGCCTCCCGTGCAAACACGGTTGAGTCCGCCTGCCGGAGTACCGCCAAGGTTTACCGCGATCGTCAACCGGCGGGCTGACGATCCGCCGGGGCCGGCGGCATGGCTTCTGTTGCCGAGCGGGGAGCACACCCCGCGGGACACGGGGGCGGCAGGGGGCGGCATGGACTCACCCATGATCAGGAACGGTCACGGCAGGACGAGGGTTCTGCTCGTCTCCCTCTGCGCGGCCGTGGCCGTGGCGCTGCCGGGCTGTGCCTCACCCGCGGACCGGCAGCCGGCACGGCGCACGCCGGCGGACCCGGGCAGGCCGCGTGACCTGACGTACGCCGAGCAGGTCACCGTGGAGCGCGGCGAGGAAGTCCTGGCCGAGAGGTGCATGGAGAAGAAGGGCTTCCCGTACCGGACCGGCCCGGTCGCGGGCGTCGCCGACCGGCAGGGCAACGGATACGTGCTCACCGACGTCGCCTGGGCGAAGAAGTGCGGCTACGGCCGGGAGCTGGACGAGCGGGCTGAGCCTCGGAGCCGGTGCCGGACTCCCCGGCGTCCCTGGAGGCGCTCACCGCCCGGGAACGCGAGGTGCTGCTGCTCACGGCCAGAGGGCTGTCCAACACCGGGATCGCCGAACAGCTCTTCATCAGCGAGGCGACGGTCAAGACCCATCTGAACCGCACGATGACCAAACTCGACCTCGACAGCCGCGCCCAGGCCGTCGTCGTGGCCTACGAGACCGGCCTGGTGGTGCCGGGCGGCTCCACCGGCTGAACCGGGATCCGCACGCGAGGGGCGAGTCATGGGTGAATGTCCTTGATGTCGCCCCATGTCCTGTTTAACGTTCGCCGGGTAGGCGCCGCCGCGGGGTCGGACCCCCGCGCCGTGATCCCGGAAGCGAGGTGTGGAGCGCGTGCACGCGAGGCGCGGACGTACCGGAAGGCCGCGACGGACGCGGGCGCTGGTCGCGCTGACCCTGCTGGCATCGGCGCTCGCCGCCTGCGGCGGTGACGAGGACACCTCCCGGCCCACCCTCGACTGGTACAACTTCCCCGACGACTCCGGCGCCCTGCAGCAGGCAGCCGACCGCTGCAGCCGGGCGTCCGGCGGCCGTTACCGCATCAGCTACCACAAACTGCCCCGCGCCGCCGACGGCCAGCGCCAGCAGCTGGTGCGCAGGCTCGCCGCCGAGGACGACTCCCTCGACATCCTGGGCCTCGACGTCACCTGGGCCGCCGAGTTCGCCGAGGCCCGCTGGATCCGCGAGTGGACCGGCGAGACGAAACGCCGGGCCACCGAGGGCACGCTCCGCGTCCCCCTGCGGACGGCCACCTGGAAGGGCAAGCTGTACGCCGTTCCGTACAACACCAACATCCAGCTCCTGTGGTACCGCGAGGACCTGGTGCCCACCCCGCCGAAGACCTGGTCCGAGATGCTGAACATGTCCCGCGAGCTCGCCCGGCGGGGCGAACCGCACTACGTGGAGATCCAGGGCGCCCAGTACGAGGGCCTGACCGTCTGGTTCAACTCCCTGGTCAACAGCGCGGGCGGCTCCATCCTCGACCCGAGCGCCACCGAACCCTCCCTCGGACCGCCCGCCGTACGGGCCGCCTCGATCATGCGCGACCTCGCGAACTCCCCGGCCGCCGACCCCTCCCTGCCCAACCAGATGGAGGACCAGAACCGCCTGGCCATGGAGTCCGGCGTGGCGGCCTTCGAAATCAACTACCCGTTCGTCTATCCGTCGATGAAGGCGAACAACCCGCGGCTGTTCAAGGACTTCCGCTGGGCGCCCTACCCCCGCGTCGACGCCGGCCGCCCGTCCCGCCCCACCGTCGGCGGCATCGACCTCGCCGTCAGCGCCTACTCCCGCCACCCCGATCTGGCCTTCGAGGCGGCCCTGTGCCTGCGCGACCGGGAGAACCAGCTCACCGCCGCGCTCGAGGGCGGACTCCCGCCCACCCTGCGCGCCCTCTACGACGACCCCGCCTTCATGAAGCAGTACCCCTTCTCCGAGGAGGTCCTGTCCTCCCTGGAGAGGGCGAGCGTACGGCCGCTCACCCCCGCCTACCAGAACGTGTCGATCGCCGTCTCCCACACCCTGTCCCCGCCGTCGGAGATCGAGCCCGAGAGCGCGGTCGGCACCATCGGGGAACAGATCGACCGGGCCCTGCGATCCGAGGGCGTGATCCCGTGAGCACCATGGCAGAGCCGGCGAAGGACAGGACGAAGGACAGGAAGCCCCTCTCCGCCGGCGCCAGGCAGGAGCGCCGACTGGGCTGGCTGCTGTGCGCACCGGCCGTCCTGGTCATGGTCGCCGTGACCGCCTACCCCATCGGCTACGCGGTCTACCTGTCCCTCCAGCGCTACGACCTGCGCTTCCCGGCACGGGCCGAGTTCGTGGGCCTGAGCAACTACGGCGCGGTGCTGTCCTCCCCGTTCTGGTGGGACGCCTTCTGGGTCACGGTGTTCCTCACCGCCGTGTCCGTGACGATCGAGCTCGTCCTCGGCATGGGCCTGGCCCTGGTGATGCACCGCACGCTCTTCGCGCGCGGTACGGTGCGCACCGCGGTCCTCGTCCCGTACGGCATCGTCACCGTCGTCGCCGCCTTCTCCTGGCAGTACGCCTGGACCCCCGAACTCGGTTACCTCGCCGAGCTGTTGCCCAGCGGCGACGCCCCGCTCACCGAACAGTGGCCCGCGCTGTGGCTGATCGTCCTCGCCGAGGTGTGGAAGACCACCCCGTTCATGGCGCTGCTCCTGCTGGCCGGCCTCGCCCTCGTCCCCGAGGAGACCCTCAAGGCGGCGATGGTCGACGGCGCCACTTCCTGGCAGCGGTTCACCAAGGTCATGCTGCCGCTGATGAAACCGGCCATCCTGGTCGCCCTGCTCTTCCGCACCCTGGACGCGTTCCGGATCTTCGACAACATCTACGTCCTGACCTCGGGCGCCCACGGCACCGGCTCCCTGTCGATCCTCGGCTACGACAACCTGTTCACCGCGCTGAACCTGGGCATCGGGTCGGCGATCTCGGTCCTGATCTTCCTCTGCGTCGGGATCATCGCCTTCACCTTCGTCAAGCTGTTCGGCGCCGCCGCACCGGGCGCGGAGGTGAAGCGCTGATGGCCGCCGCGGGCACGTCGCACGCCACCCGGTGGGGTTTCGTCAACGTCGTGGTGGTGCTGTACGCCCTGTTCCCGGTGTGGTGGATCGCCGCGCTGTCGTTCAAGGACCCCGGCACCCTCACCGACGGCGACTACATCCCGCGGGACTGGACCTTCGAGAACTACCGGGGCATCTTCCAGACCCCCGAGTTCACCCGGGCGCTGATCAACTCGATCGGCATCGCCCTGATCGCCACCGTGATCGCGGTGGTCCTCGGCACCATGGCCGCCTACGCCGTGGCCCGGCTGCGGTTCCCCGGCAAACAGCTCCTGATCGGCATGTCGCTGCTCATCGCCATGTTCCCGCCGATCTCCCTGGTCTCTCCCTTGTTCAACATCGAGCGGATCATCGGGATCTTCGACACCTGGCCCGGGCTGATCATCCCGTACATGACCTTCTCGCTGCCGCTGGCGATCTACACCCTGTCGGCGTTCTTCCGGGAGATCCCCTGGGACCTGGAGAAGGCCGCCAAGGTGGACGGTGCCACGCCCGCGCAGGCCTTCCGGCTGGTCATCGTGCCGCTCGCCGCGCCCGGCGTGTTCACCACCGCCATCCTCGTCTTCATCTTCTGCTGGAACGACTTCCTGTTCGCGATCTCGCTGACCTCCACCGAGTCCGCGCGCACGGTCCCCGCCGCGATCGCGTTCTTCACCGGCAGCTCGCAGTTCCAGCAGCCCACCGGGTCGATCGCCGCCGCCGCCGTGGTGATCACCGTCCCGATCATCATCTTCGTCCTGCTCTTCCAGCGGCGGATCGTCGCCGGACTGACCTCCGGGGCGGTCAAGGGATGAGCGTGAAGGCAAGGAGGCGCCGCCCATGGCCGAGATCGTCCTAGAGGGAGTCACCAAGCGCTATCCCGACGGCTCCCTCGCCGTGCGGGAGGTGGACCTCGACATCGCCGACGGCGAGTTCGTGATCCTGGTCGGCCCGTCCGGCTGCGGCAAGTCGACCACCCTGAACATGATCGCCGGGCTCGAGGACATCACCGAGGGCACCCTGCGCATCGGCGGCCGGGTCGTCAACGACCTCGCCCCCAAGGAGCGCGACGTCGCCATGGTGTTCCAGAGCTACGCCCTGTACCCGCACATGAGCGTGCGGGAGAACATGGGCTTCCCGCTGCGGCTGGCCAAGGTGGACAAGGCCGTCATCGACAGCAAGGTCGAGGAGGCCGCCCGGGTGCTCGACCTGAGCGAGTTCCTGGACCGCAAACCCGCCAACCTCTCGGGCGGACAGCGCCAGCGGGTGGCGATGGGACGGGCGATCGTCCGTGACCCCAAGGCGTTCCTCATGGACGAGCCGCTGTCCAACCTGGACGCCAAGCTCCGGGTGCAGATGCGCACCCAGATCTCCCGGCTGCAGCGCCGCCTGGGCACCACCACCGTGTACGTCACCCACGACCAGACCGAGGCGATGACGCTCGGCGACCGGGTCGTGGTGATGCGGCAGGGCCTGGTCCAGCAGGTCGGCACCCCCGCCCAGCTCTACGACAAGCCGCGCAACCTGTTCGTCGCGGGCTTCATCGGCTCCCCGGCGATGAACTTCCTGGGCGCCTCCCTGTCCGGCGGCCTCCTGCGCACCCCGCTGGGCGACCTGCCGCTCGACGACCGTATGCGCCGGGTGCTGGAGCGGCGGGACGCCCCGCGCGAGGTGATCGTCGGGCTGCGCCCCGAGGCCTTCGAGGACGCGAGCCTGGCACGGGAGACCGGCGGTCCCGTCGTCACCGCCACCGTGGACGTGCTGGAGTCACTGGGCTCCGACGCGTACGTCTACTTCAGCGCGGAGGGCGGTCCGGTGACCACCGCCGAACTGGAGGAACTCGCCGCGGACTCGGGCGCGCGCGACACCGGGGCCGGGGGAACCCAGCAGATCGTGGCCCGGCTGAACGCCGCCACCCAGGCCCGCGAGGGCGCCCCCGTCGAACTCCGGGTCGACATGGGCAAGGCCCATGTCTTCGACCCGTCGACCGGCACCAACCTCACCCACGCGGGGAGCTAGGGGGTGTCGTTTGGATCGTGCCGGGGTCGCGGGCCCTGGCACGCGTATCTGCCGCGTTGTCGTCGGTTGCCAGGGCTCCGCCCTGGCGCCCTCCTCCGCCTTGCAGCCGCACGCACCAGACCCCGCTCGGGTCGGCCACAAGGTGCTGCCATCCGAAGCCGGCCTGATCCAAACGACACCCCCCCCAGGGCGCCTCCGCGTCAGATCACGCAGCCCGCGTGGGCCAGTGCCTGCTTCAGCAGCACCCCGTGACCGCCCGGCATCTCGCTCTGCACCGCCTGCGACACGGCCTCCTGCGGGCTGAACCACACCAGGTCGAGGGCGTCCTGCCGGGGCCGGCAGTCACCCGTCACCGGCACGATGTACGCCAGCGACACCGCGTGCTGACGGGGGTCGTGGAACGGGGTGATGCCCTGCGTGGGGAAGTACTCCGCGACCGTGAACGGCTGCAGCGACGCCGGGACGCGCGGCAGCGCCACCGGGCCGAGGTCCTTCTCCAGATGGCGCAGCAGGGCGTCCCGGACCCGTTCGTGGTGCAGCACCCGGCCGGAGACCAGAGTCCGGCTGACCGTTCCGTCGGGCCCGATGCGCAGCAGCAGACCGACGCTGGTGACTTCACCGCTGTCGTCGACGCGCACGGGCACGGCCTCGACGTACAGGATCGGCATCTGGGCGCGTGCCATCCCCAGGTCGTCGGAGGACAGCCAGCCCGGCGTGGTTTCGGTCATGTCAGACATTGCTTGATCATACTTTCAGCGGTCAGGGCTTCACGGCCACCGCGCCGTACTGCGGCACCGCGACGGCGGAGTCGGAGGCGGCGTGCCACTGCGAGCAGGACACCAGACCGGGCTCCACCAGTTCCAGCCCCTCGAAGAACGCGGTGATGTCCGCGGCGCTCCGGGCGGTGATCGGGGGAGTGGCGTTCGCGTTCCAGAACTCCATGGCCGGGACCTGCAGTTCACCGCCGACCTCGGGGTCGTACGTGGGGTGGGTGAGGACCAGGAAGCTGCCGGAGGGCACCGACGACATGATCCGGCGGGTGATCTCCCGGGCCTTGTCGGTGTCGAGCACGAAGTTGAGGATCCCCAGCATCATCACCGCGACGGGCCGCGTGACGTCCAGGGTCCCGGCGGCGCGTTCCAGTATGGCGTCCGGGTCGTGCACGTCGGCGTCGATGTAGTCGGTGACGCCCTCGCGCGTGCCGGTCAGCAGGGTGCGGGCGTGGACGAGCACGATCGGGTCGTTGTCGACGTAGACGATCCGCGAGTCCGGCGCGATCCGCTGCGCGATCTCATGGGTGTTGTCCGCCGTCGGCAGGCCGGTGCCGATGTCGAGGAACTGCCGCACACCGCGCTCGCGGGTCAGATACGTCACCGCCCGGCCCAGGAAGTCCCGGTCCGCGCGGGCTATGTCCCGGATCACCGGGTTGATCGAGGCGACGCGGTCACCGACCTGCTGGTCGACCTCGTAGTTGTCCTTGCCGCCGATCCAGTAGTTCCACACGCGCGCGTTGTGCGCCACACCGGTGTTCAGCCTCGCCGAGCCGCTCGGCGGGGTGTGGCTCTCACTCACGGTCTCTCCCTCTCCCTCACCCGTACGGCCGTGATCGGGCCGCCGCGGCCATTGTGCCGCGTGGTGATCACGTTGTCCCGCGAATGGGGGAGTGGAAAAGCCCTGTTGACGTGAGGTCACATGTCCTCGGCCCGGCTGAGTGTGTCCTCGGCCACGTGCTTGTCGATCGCCGCACGGACCAACGCCGCCGCCAGGACGGCCGGTTCGGTGCGTCCCGCGAGGGCGAGGAGCCGGTCCTGGTCCTGTGGCAGTCCCAACCGCCGCGCGCCGTCAAGGGCCTTGGCGTCCAGCAGTGGTGCCGCCTCCGGCCAGACGCGCTGGACCTCGCGCAGGAAGATGTCGGCGCCCGCCGGGCCCACACCGGGGAACTCCCGCAGCAGACGGCGCAGTTCGCCGACGTCGCCGTCCGCCTCCTCGCGGAGTCCGCGCAGGTCGCCGCCCCAGCGTTCGGTCAGCAGTTCGGCTCCGTCGCCCAGTTGGGTCGCGGTGCGCTCGTCGTAGCGCCGGTAGCCGCCCCGGCCGAGCGCGTCCACCCGTTCCTGCCAGTCGGCCTCCGCCATGCGGCGGGGGTCGCGCAGCCCCGCCTCGTGCAGGGCACGGGCGGAGGCCACGGCGATCGACCCCTTGATACGGGCGCTGAGCAGATGGGCCAGCACCAGCAGTCGGTACAGCGGCTGCGGGGTGTCCTTCAGCCCGATGCCCGCCTCCTCCGCGTACGTCCGGCCGTGCGCGTCGACGAGGGCACGGACCACCCGCTCGTCCCGGCCGGCCACGGCGGTTACGGCTTGAGGGGGTCGTGGCCGAGGGTCATCAGACGGTGCCGGCGGGGCGTGTCCTCGGCCACGGGCTCGTTCTCCGGGTCCGTCTGCGCCGTGACGGCGTCCACGACCTCCTCCATCACCCGCAGATCGTCCTCGGTGAGGTCGGTGCGGCGTTTCTGCAGGATGGCGAGGACGTGCTGTCCCGTCTCGCTGCCCGCCCGGTCCGGCAGGGGCTCGGTCGTCTCGCCGGCGTCGCTCACCCGCAGCCAGGCCGCCAGTTCCGCCGAGGTCATGTTCACCACGCGGTGGAAGTCGTCCCACAGCGCGTCCATCTCGAGGGCGTCGCTCATGATGTGCCCCTTACGTGCGTGTGCTTCGGTGCCATGACGGTCAGGACTCGCCGGGGAAGTTCTCCGCCTCGAACATCCAGCGCTGCTTCTCCAGTTCGGCGGTGATCGAGATCAGCAGGTCCTGGGTGACCAGGTCCGCCTTCTCGGTGGCGTCGATGCGCTCGCGCAGGCGCACGACGGCCACGCCGAGCGCCTCCGTCATCACCTCCACGGCCTGGGAGTCGCGCAGCCAGCCCTCGTTCGGGGCCGGCAGCGAGAAGACCTTGGCGATGGTCTCCGGGCGGCCGTCCGGCGGCACACCGAGCGCCGCGGCCCGTTCCGCCACCGTGTCGGCGTGGGTGCGCGCGGCGGAGACCACCTCGTCCAGCTGGAGGTGGATGGAACGGAACCGCGGACCCACGACGTTCCAGTGCGCCTGCTTCCCGATCAACGACAGCCCGAGCAGGTCCACCAGGGTGTCCTGGAGGGCCTCGCAGGAAACCCGACGGGCCTCGTCGGGCAGGGTGCTCCTCACAACGGTCATGGGGTGCTGTTCCTCCTTCTCGAATCGTCCGTGGTCCGACGGAGCAGTGCCTCGCGCTCGTCCTCGCCGGTGCCGCCCCGGACGCCCGAGGTCGGACCGCTGTCGAGCGCGAAGCCGAGACACTGCGGGGTCACCCGGCACCGCGCGCAGACGCGCCTGGCGGCGGCGAGGTCCCGCAGCGCCGGCCCCGTCGATCCGACGGGGAAGAACAGCTCCGGGTCCTCTCCCACACAGGCCGCGCTCCGCGACCACTCCATGAACGCGCGGGTGCCCTTGGCCCTCGGGCGCAAACCCGGCCCCTGGCCGGTGGGGAGCTTCCCAGGGAGCCGCCCGGCGGTCTATAGTCAAAAACTAGCGGTGCTAATTAAGAGTAGTCGCCGATCCCACAGCACAGCCATCGGCATCGGTCAGGAGTCCCCTCGTGCGTCCCGTCCACTTCGCGGCCGCCCGCCGCACCCCCATCGGCAAACTGCGCGGAGCCCTCTCCACCGTACGGCCCGACGACCTCGCCGCCGCCGTGATCCGCGGCCTGGTCGCCGACGTGCCCGAGCTGGACCCGGCCCGCGTCGACGAGGTCTACTGGGGCGCCGCCAACCAGGCCGGCGAGGACAACCGCAACGTCGCCCGCATGGCCGCGCTGCTCGCCGGGCTCCCCGAGTCCGTTCCGGGCGCCACGGTCAACCGGCTGTGCGCCTCCGGCCTCGAGGCCGTCACCACCGCCGCCCGCACCATCGCGGCCGGCGAGGCCGACATCGTCGTCGCCGGCGGCTCCGAGTCGATGAGCCGCGCCCCGTTCGTCCTGCCCCGTCCCGACGAGGCCCTCCCGCACCGCATGGAGACCGCCGACACCCGCCTCGGCTGGCGGCTGGTCAACCCCGCGATGAAGGACCTCCACGGGGTGCTGGCCATGGGCGAGACGGCCGAGGAGGTCGCCGCCCGGTACGGCATCCCGCGCGAACGCCAGGACGAGTTCGCCCTGCGCAGCCACCAGCGCGCCGCCGAAGCCCGCAGACACGGCCACTTCGACGACGAACTCCTGCCCGTGACCCGCCCGGACGGGGTGGTCGTCGACACCGACGAGTGCGTCCGCGAGGACACCTCGATCGAGAAGCTGGGCCGGCTGAAGCCGGTGTTCCGCGCGGGCGGTTCGGTCACCGCGGGCAACGCCTCCCCGATGAACGACGGCGCCGCCGGCCTGATCCTGGTCAGCGAGGAGGCCCTGAACGAGCTCGGCCTGGAGTCGCTCGGCCGCTACGTCGCCGGCGCCTCCGCCGGAGTCCACCCGGACGTCATGGGCATCGGCCCCGTCCCCGCCACCCGCAAGGTGCTCGCCCGCGCCGACTGGGCGATCGGCGACCTCCAGGAGGCCGAGTTCAACGAGGCGTTCGCGGCCCAGGCCCTGGCCTGCGTCGACCAGCTCGGCATCGACCCCGGCCTGGTCAACCCCAGCGGCGGCGCCATCGCGCTCGGCCACCCGCTGGGCTGCTCCGGTGCCCGCATCCTCACCACCCTGCTGCACCGCATGCGCCGCACCGGCGCCGAACGCGGACTGGCCACCATGTGCGTGGGCGTGGGGCAGGGCAGCGCGGTGCTGGTCGAGAGGCACTGACCAGCGCCCCGGGCGCCATCAGGCGAGACGGTCCTTACCGGCGTCGATTGCCTGCGCATAGCATCTGTCCTCGCAATGAACATGATGACGCTCTGGCACCTCAGCGGCTGGGAATTCGCCGTGCTCGCCTTCGCGGCCCTGCTCGTCGGCTTCTCCAAGACCGCCGTCAGCGGGGCCAACACGGTCAGCCTCGCCGTCTTCGCCGCCGTGCTGCCCGCCAAGGCCTCCACCGGCGTCCTGCTGCCCATCCTGATCGCCGGGGACGTGCTCGCCGTCCTCACCTACCGCCGGCACGCCCACTGGCCCACGCTGTGGCGGCTGTTCCCGGCGGTCGCGGCGGGCGTCGTCGTGGGAACCCTGTTCCTGGTGTGGGCGGACGACGGGATCGTACGGGTCTCCATCGGGGCGATCCTGCTGCTGATGGCCGGGGTGACGGTGTGGCGGCGGCGGACGGCCGACGCGGAGAAGGAGCCCGACGGGGTCACCACCCGGGCCGGCCGCGCCAAGGCCCGCTCCTACGGCGTCCTCGGCGGCTTCACCACCATGGTCGCCAACGCGGGCGGCCCGGTGATGTCGATGTACCTGCTCTCCGCGGGCTTCCGGAAACTCGGCTTCCTGGGCACCTCGGCGTTCTTCTTCCTGATCGTCAACACCTCCAAGCTGCCCTTCAGCGCCGGTCTCGGCCTGATCGACGCCGACTCGCTCCTCCTCGACGCGGCGCTCGTGCTGTTCGTGGTGCCCGGCGCGTTCCTCGGCACATGGGCGGTGAGCAGGATCAACCAGCGGCTCTTCGAACGGCTGGTGATCGCGGCGACGGTGGTGGGCGGCGTCCAGCTACTGGTGCCCTGAGCGGGGCCCGGCCGGTTCGTTGCGCCCGTTCGGCCCGTCCGGGTCCGTGTGCGGTGCGGCCGGCCGCTGCGGGTCGTGCGGGGCCCCGTACGGGCGGTGGAGCCGGCTCGGCGCGGCGGTACGGCCGACCGTCGCCGCCAGCTTGCGCAGCCGCCGCCAGTCCAGTCGCGGCGGGGCCTGTGTGACGCCGGGCCGTCTGCGCGGGACCCGGACGCGCAGCGCGCCGGGTGCGATGCGGCAGTGGACGGGGGCGGGCAGGACCATGGCCTCTCCGTCGACCCCGGCCTCGATCTCCGCGCGGTCCGCCTCGACGACGACCTCGGTGGCGGTCACGATGGTGAGCCCGCTCGGCTCGGGGTTCAGCAGCAGGGCGGCGGCACTGATGGCGCCCTCCAGCCTCACCCCGAGGACGCCGAGCGCGGCGGAGTCGAGCCGCTCTCGCCGCCCGAGGCCGAAGGGGTCACCGGTGCGGTACGGATTGTTGCTGACCAGCACGGCCTGCGGCGCGATGAGCGTCGTGTCCCCCGCGCGGGCCACCAGCCGGGGCCCCTGCTGACCGGTGAGCAGGCCGGGCAGCATCTCCAGACTGGTGCCTATCTTGTCGTCGCGGTAGGCGGGGCTCTGCACGATCGCCGCGTACGCGCCGAAGGAGGCGTTGTTCACGAACGGCTGCTCACCCGCGAAACCCAGGTCGACACGGAGCTCGACGCCGTCCGTGAGCGCGTCGAGACAGGCGGCCGGGTCGCCGCGGTCGAGGCCGAGGTCCAGGGCGAAGTGATTGCGCGTCCCGGCGCTGATGACCAGGAACGGGATGTCGTGCTCCGCGGCCACGGCCGCCACCAGCGCCTGTGTGCCGTCGCCGCCGGCGGCGCCCAGCAGATCCGCGCCGTCCGCGACGGCGGCCCGGGCCAGCGCGGTGACGTCGTGCTGCCTGCCGGGTTCGAGCAGCACCACCCGGGCGCCCAGGCGCTCCGCCTTCTCCCGCAGCCGGAACCGGCCCACCTTGCCGCCGCCCGACCGGGGATTCATGATCAGCACCGGGCGCCGGGGCGGCGGCAGCCGCCGCTCCCGCACCTGGGCCTGCCCGCCGCCCGTGCCGCGCAGCGCGAACCGTCCGCTCCACACCGCCAGTCCCCACAGGGCCAGGGACACCGGCAGCGACCAGAACAGGGTCACGGCGAACAGGGCGATCAGTCCGGCCGGCAGACACACGGCGACCAGGGCGGACACCCACCGCAGCGGGCCCCGCAGGGTCAGCGTCCACCACACGGCGGCCGCGCTGAGCCCCGCTCCCGCGATCCCGCACACCAGCAGCAGCAGACCGCGCAGCCCGCCGTAGACGAGGGGGGTCGACACCGCGAGCGCGGCGGCGGCCAGCGCCCCCCGCGCCGCCCATCGCTGGGCGTGATAGCCCCGCCTGCTCCAGTCCACGGCCATGCTTCCTCCAGTCACCCGGCGTCATCGTATGGCGTGTGCGTACGTGGGTGCGGCCGGATGGCGATCTTCGTCGGGCGGGCCGGTGCCGGTCGCGGCATCCGGGCCTCGTACCCTCGGCGCCATGTCCCCCCACGTCCTGGTCCTCGGCGGCACCACCGAGGCACGCGCACTGGCCGGCGAGCTGTCCGCCCGCCCCGGCCTCAGGGTGACCACCTCCCTCGCGGGACGCGTGACCCGGCCGGGCGCGGTCGCCGGCGAGTTGCGCGTCGGCGGTTTCGGCGGCGCCCAGGGGCTGGCGGACTGGCTGCGCGAGCAGCGCGTGGACGCGGTGGTCGACGCCACGCACCCCTTCGCGGAGACCATCACGGCGAACGCGGCACGGGCCGCGACCGCCACCGGGTTGCCCCTGGTGGTCCTGCGCCGCCCCGGCTGGCAGCCGGGCCCCGGCGACCGCTGGCACCCCGTCCCGTCACTGGACACGGCCGCCGGCCTGCTGCCCCGGCTCGGACACCGGGTCCTCCTCACCACCGGCCGCCTCGGCCTCGCGGCCTTCGCCCACCTGACGGACCTGAGCTTCGTCGTCCGGTCGGTCGAGCCCCCCGAGCCGCCCATGCCGCCGCACACGCGTGTGCTGCTGGCCCGCGGCCCCTTCACCGTGGCCGACGAGACGGCCCTCCTGCGCGACCACCGCGTCGACGTACTGGTGACCAAGGACAGCGGCGGCGCGGCGACCGCCGCCAAACTCGCCGCGGCCCGCGACCTCGCCCTCCCGGTCGTCGTCGTCCGACGCCCGCCGCTGCCGGACGGCGTCATGGCGGTCGAAGACGTACCGACGGTCCTGCGCCGACTGGACACCCTCGTCCGGCCTTGAGGCCGGACGGCTCGCCTCGCGCCCGGCCGCGCAGCTCGCGCCCGGCCGCGCAGCCCGCGCAGCCCGCGCAGCCCGCGCCCGGCCGCGCAGCCCGCGCAGCCCGCGCCCGGCCGCGTGGGACGCGGCCGGTCGGCACGTTCACCGAGGCCCGCAGCCCGGGCCTCCGGGCCGTCGTCGTGTGCCGCCCGCCCCTGCCGTGCGGTGTGACCGCCGTCGGTGGCGTCCCGGGGCCCTGCGCCGGCCGGCCGTGCCCGGCAGGCCGGCACTCCGTCCGGGTACGCCCCGGATGGCCGGCGGCCCGGCGCACCCGGCCGGACGCTCAGCCCTCGGCCGGTCTGCGGCGCAGCAGGTACGTGTCCATGATCCAGCCCTTGCGCTCGCGGGCCTCCGCGCGGAGCCGCTCGATACGGGGAGCCGCCTCGGCCAGCGGCCCGGAGACGAGGATCTCGTCCGGCGTGCCGATGTAGGCGCCCCAGTAGATGTCGACGTCCTGGTCGGCGTACGCGCGGAAGCTCTGGTGGGCGTCCAGCATCACCACCACGTCGTCCACGCCCTCCGGGAACCCCTCGGCGAGCCGCCGCCCCGTGGTGATCTGCACCGGGCGGGCGACCCGGTTGAGCCCGGTCCGGTGCCGGGCGACGAGCGCCGACACACTGCTGATGCCCGGTACGACGTCGTAGTCGAAGGCGACAAGACCGCGCTCCAGGATTTCCTCGAGGATGCCGATCGTGCTGTCGTACAGCGCCGGATCCCCCCACACCAGGAACGCCCCGGTCTGGTCCTCACCCAGCTCCTCGGAGATCATCCGCTCGTAGATGTCCGCGCGGGCACTGCGCCAGTCCCCGACGGCGGGGGAGTAGGCCGACCCGCCGGCCGTCCGGTCCCGCTCCGGGTCACGTGCCTCGACGACGCGGTAGGCACCCCCCGGTATGTGCGTGTCGAGCATGTCCCGGCGCAGCCGGGTCAGGTCCGCCTTCGCCTCGCCCTTGTCCAGGATGAAGAACACGTCCGTGCTCCGCAGCGCCCTGACCGCCTGCAGGGTCAGCTGGTCGGGGTCGCCCGCGCCGATACCGATGACATGAATCTCTCGCACGCCCCGAGTCTGCCGCACGCCACTGACAGTGGGTGCACCGCACCCGGTCCCTCCGTCAGGAGGTGCCCCGCAGCCGGGGCGCCCGAGCCCCCGCGTCCACCGGAGCGCCCGCTTCCACCTCGGCGGCCAGCTCGCGGGCCCAGGCGATCACGCCCGGGAGATCGATCCCGTGCGGCCGGTGGCCGGCTCCCGGGGCCCACGCCTCCGCCGCACCGGCCCCGCGCCGCAGCAGCCGCGCCCCGCCGGTGACGTTCCCGCGCGCGGCATGGGTGAGCCCCACGGCGAGCTGCGCCAGCCCCCGCCACAGCTCGCGCTCCTCCTCCGGCCCCGACTTCCAGGCGTCCTCGAACACCTCGTGCGCGTGGAACGGCTTCCCCTCGTCCAGCAGCCGCTGCGCCTCCGCGACGCTCTCCTCCGGCCGCCGCACCACCCCCTCGGGCTGCCGGGGCACCCCCGGTGCGCCGTAGGGCAGGGGCCGCCCGAGCCCGTCCCGCGGCCGGGCGTTGCGCGCCCGCCCCTCGCTGTCCCGGTCCCGCGCGGCGGCCGTCCGGCCCGACGACGTGCTCTCCATGCTGCCCATACGCCGATTGTCCCGCGCCCGCTCCGATTCGGGCCGTGCCGGGGGCGTGGGGTAAAGTGCTGTCCGCGCGATCACGCGGATTCACCCGTGTGAGCGCACCGGGACGTGGCGCAGCTTGGTAGCGCACTTGACTGGGGGTCAAGGGGTCGCAGGTTCAAATCCTGTCGTCCCGACTTTGCGAAGTCGCGGGCCAGGGGCCATTCCAGCGGAGAGCTGGGATGGCCCCTGGCCGTTTCCGGGGCGCTGGCCGAGGACAGGTGCCGTGGGGCCGCCGTGGTGACCGTGACGACGGGGCCGGGAGCGCTCCGTCAGGCCTGTTCGGTGAGGGGTGCGGGGGCGGTCCGTTCCGGTGTGCTCCGGCGCCTCGCGCCGTAGGCTGGCGCCGCCGGGCGCACGGCCCGGTCCGGAGCGGGCGGAGGGGACATGCCGGAGGAGTTGGCGCGGTTCGGACTCGGCGACGGGGACGCCGCGGTGTACGTGGCTTTCGAGGACCAGGACCCGGAGATCGTACGGGCCCGGAGCCGTGACCGGTCGGGGAACGGTGCCGTGGACGTCGCGGCGGGACGGTTCGAGGAAGGGCTCGACCAGGTCCGGCAGATGGCCGGGCGGACGCTGGAGCGGATGGTGTCGCTGCCCGCCCCGCCGTCGACGGTGGAGCTCGAGTTCGGGGTGAAGTTCAACGTGGAGACCGGTGCGGTGATCGCCCGTACCGGGGTCGAGGGGCACCTCAAGGTCAAGGTGGTCTGGGAGCGGGGCGAGCGGCCCCGACGGCCCGAGGAGGACGAAGAGCCCCCGGCCGGGGGCGGGAACGGGGACGGTGCGGCCGGGGGTCAGTCGGGCGCGCAGGCGGGGGCGGACGGCGAGGGCTGAGCCGCCGGCGGGACCGTGGGAGCGGCGACCGGCTCGGCCGCCGGGTCCGTGGTGGAGCCGGCCGCCGCCCCCCTCTCCCCGCCGGTGGCCACGGGTGCGGGCTCCGGCTCCGGCGGAGTCCCGGGCTCCCGGACGGGAGTGCGGGCAGCCGCCGGAACCGGGTTCGAGGTGTGCGCCGTCCCGGACCGGCTCTCCGCCGCCTCGTCCTGCTCCTCGGCCGTCTCCCGCGGCCGACGCTCCAGTTGACTCCGGTACAGCGTCGTGCGTCCCGTCACCGCCGACGCGCACAGGACCGCCAGCATGCCCGGCCCCAGGAGGGAGGCGTCCGCGACCATCTCCGTCGCCATGACCAGCACGCCGAGCGGCGCGTTGGCCACGGGGCCCAGACAGGCCGCCATGCCCACCACCACGTACGGGAGCGGTCCGGCCGACGGCAGGTGCAGCGCCTCGCCGACGCGCCAGGCGAGCGCGCCCGTCCCCGCGCCCACGACCATGCACGGTCCGAAGATGCCGCCGGAGCCGCCGGAACCGACGGTCAGGGCCGTGCCCGCGATCTTCGCGAGCGGGATGGCGAGCAACATCAGTACGGGAAGCCCGGCGACGAGTTCGCGGTCGGTGAGCGCCTCCATCAGGCCGTACCCCGTGCCGAGCACACCGGGCACCAGTAGCCCGAGGACGCCCACGAACAGGGCGGCGACCGCCGGGGCGGCGATCCTGGCCGGTACGGACCGGACGCGGTCCTCGGTGCGCAGGTGCACGGCGTAGAAGGCGCCGGTGTAGAGCCGGCCGGCCAGTCCGCACAGCAGCCCGGTCACGGCGATCAGGGCGAAGTCGCCGGCCCCGAAGCCCGGTCCGTCCGCCGAGTGCCGCCCGAGGACGGGTGCGAAGCCGTAGCACGCGCCGAAGACCAGCCAGCCCGCGCAGGCCGCCACGAGCGCCTTCGGCAGCACCCGGGCGTCCATCTCCCTGCGGTACAGGAGCTCCGCGCCGAGCAGCGCCCCGCCCAGCGGGGCCTGGAAGATCGCGCCGACGCCCGAGGCGAGACCGATCACCAGGGCGGTACGGGCCTGTCGCCGGGACATGCCGGTACGACGGGCGATCACCGAGCCGAACGCCGCCGAGATCTGCGCGGCGGGCCCCTCCGTACCGCCCGAACCGCCGGAACCGAGGGTCAGCGCCGACGCGACGAGCTTCACCACCGTCGTCCGGCCGCGCATCCCGGAGGGATCGTGGTGTGCGGCGGCGATCGCGGAGTCCGTCCCGTGCCCGCGCGTCTCGGGGGCCAGCCAGACGGCGAACGCGGTGGCGAGGAGCGCGCCCCCGGCGGCCACCAGCGGAACGGCCCAGGGGCGTTCGGAGGGGACCAGTTCACGGAAGCCGCCCTCGGCGGAGGTTCGGTACGGGCGGAATCCGGCGATGTTTTCGAGGAGTAACTCGGTGCACAGATGCAGGAGTCCGAACAGCGCCACCGCGCCCAGCCCCGCCACCGCGCCGATCAGCAGGGCCGGCACGATCCAGCGGGACAGCGGGTCGGCCGAGGCCTCCGGGGAGGGGAAAAGCCGGGCCACGGACCGTGGCAGAGGGTGATCGGCGGTGGAGCGAGGGCCTGTGGTCTTTCGCTTCCAACTCATCGGAACTCCCTGGCTGTTCGGGCCGCGTCGCACGTATTGTGGCCCAGGGGGAGGCAGGCCCGCGCCATCGCCGCGCCGCCTCGATCGCGCTGTCGATGAATCGGTCATCTGTTTGGCGGGGTCGACAGGTGGCCATGACAGGTAGAGGAGCCCGCACAGCTCCGCGCACGACGAGGTGCGGAGACACCGGAGGCGGGCGGGCCGTGGACACGCGTGCGACAGGGGGAGTGCATGAGGGCCGGTCCACTCGAGCGAGGTCCGGACGTCGTACCGCCCGCGAGGGCGCCGGAACCGATGGACCGGACGGAACCGGCGGATCTGCCGGGTCTGCCGGGGGTTCCCTGTCTCCCGGATCTCCCGGATCTCCCGGATCTCCCGGATCTCCCGGATCTCCCGGATCTCCTGGATCTCGCGGGGCTTCCGCTGGAGGAGCTCCTCGACGCGCCGAACCCGGTGCTCGCCCGCGCCGCCCGGCGCGTCCTCGACCGGCTGATGGCCGAGGAGGCGCCGCTCGCCGCCTACAACTCGTCCGCCGTGCCCATCGACGACCCCCCGGTGTGACCGTGCCCGAGCGGTCCCGGCCGCCGCTCCCGTTCCGGGAGTTCCTGGTCAAGGTGCACAGCCGCTGCAACCTCGCCTGCCGCTACTGCTACGTGTACGAGAGCGAGGACCGGGGCTGGCGCACCCAGCCGGCCGGAATGGCCCCCGCGACGGCCGGGCGGCTCGTCCTGCGGATCGCCGAGCACGCCCGCCGCCACGCCCTCCGTTCCGTCCGGGTGATCCTGCACGGCGGCGAACCCCTGCTCGCGGGCGGGGAGTTCCTCGCCCGGTTCGTCCGCGGACTGCGGGCCGCGCTGCCCGCCGCCACCCGTGCCGAGGTGGCCCTCCAGACCAACGGCACCCTCCTCGACGAGACGCTCCTGAGGCTCTGCCACGCGGAGGACATCCGGATCGGTGTCAGCCTGGACGGTCCGCCCGCCGTCCACGACCGGTACCGCCGCGACCCGGCCGGCCGCGGCAGCCACGCCCGGGTGGCCGCCGCGCTGGAACTCCTCGCCCGCCCGGAGCACCGTCCGCTCTGGAGCGGACTGCTCACCACGGTCGACCCGACGACCGACCCGCTCACCACGTACGACCACCTGCTCTCGTACGATCCGCCCGCCCTCACCTTCATCCTGCCGCTCGGCAACTGGACCGTCCCCCCGCCCGGCCGCGTCCCGGACCCGGCCCGGACCCCGTACGCCGACTGGCTCGTCCAGGTCTTCGACCGCTGGTACGCAAGCGCGGGCCGGGCGCCGCGTGTCACCCCCTTCGAGTCGGTGATCGACCTGCTGCTCGGCGGCGCCTCCGGCAGCGAGGTGATCGGCGGCGGCCCGAGCCGGCTCGCCGTGATCGACACCGACGGTTCGCTCACGCTCTCCGACCATCTCAAGACCACCTACGACGGGGCCGACCGGACGGGACTCAGCGTGCACCGCGACCCGTTCGACGCGCTGCTCCGCCACCCGGGCGTCGCGGCCCGCCAGGCCGGCCGGGCGGGGCTCTGCGCCGGCTGCCGGGCCTGCCCGCTGGTCGCCGTGTGCGGCGGCGGCCACTACCCGCACCGCTACCGGGCGGGATCCGGCGGCGCGGGTCACGACAACCCGTCCGTGTACTGCCCCGACCTCGCCCGGTTCATCGGCCATGTGGCACGGACCGTCGCCGCCGATCTCCCGGCGACGGCGACGGCGAAGGCGGTCACGAGGACAGAGGCGGCGACGGAGGCGAAGGCGATGGCGGGGCGGACTCCGGGCCGCCGGGACGCGGAGCACGGCCGATGAGCACCCGGTCCCTGTCCCCGCGCGCCTCCCGGCAGGACTTCTGGGAGTCCCTGGCTGCCGGTACCCCCGGTCCGGCCGTCCTCGCCGCTCTGCGCACCGCCCGCCGCAACCGCAACCTCCTGCTGCTCCGCGTCGCCCACCGGTGTCACCGGGCCGACCCGCACTGGGCGGCGGCGGTGGCCCTGCTCGCCGAGGTCCGACGCGCCCGGCCGGACGTCTTCGCCGAACTGCTCGGCGGCCCGGAGGCCGGCGCCTGGCTCGCGCGGCACGCCCCTCCCCGCCTCTCCGAGGGCGGAGCCGCGCGCGGCACCGACCGCGAACCCGCTGCCGGACTCGCCCGTCTCGCCGCCGCGGCGGCCCTCCGCGCCGGGCTCCGCTTCCGGATCCGGGTGCCGGTCGCGGACGGTACGGCGCTGGTTCTGCCCGGGCTCGGCGCTGTCCTCTTCCCGGCCGCGGGCCCCGGTGCCGCCACCGTCCTGCGCGACGGGAGCGGCGCCGCGGCCGTACGGGACGGAGAGCGGCCGGTACCGGTCCACGGTGCCCCGGCGGCCGGGCCCGACGGCACCGGGGGCTGGTTCCCCGTGCCGCGGCTGCGCCTCGGCGGCCGGGTCGCCGTACGGCTCGACACCCTCGACCCGCTGCGGCTCGGCGGCCCCGAGCCCCTGCCTCCCCGCTCCCTGCCGCCCGCCGAGCACGCGGGCTGGGTCCGCCGACTCGACGCCACGTGGCGCTTGCTGACGGAACGCCACCCCGAGCGGGCGGAGACGGTCGCGGAGGTGCTGCGTGTGCTCGTGCCGCTCACGGAGGAGGACGGAACCGGCTGGCACAGCGCCTCGTTCGGCGACGCGACCGGACGGGTCGCGCTCTCCCCGGTCGACGACCCGGCCGAACTCGCCGCAGACCTCGTCCACGAGACCCAGCACTCGCTGCTCTACGCCGCCATGGACCTCGTCGAACTGCTCGACTCCCCGCCCGGAGCCCGGGCCGACGCCCCTTGGAGCGATCGGCCCCGCCCGCCTGCCGCGCTGCTCCAGGGCAGCTCCGCCTTCCTCGTCACGGCCGGCTTCTGGCGCACCGAACTGCGGCTCGGCGACCCCGCCGCCCGGCGGCCGTACGAGCACAGCCGGCGCGCCGCCGCAACCGCCCTCGCCACCCTCACCGCCCACGACGACTGGACGACGCAGGAGGGCCGGCGGCTGCTCGGTGCCCTGCGCGCCGTCCTCGCCTCGTGGGAAGAGCGGGACCGCTGGGAAGAACGGGACCGCTGGGAAGAGCGGGGCCCTCGCCCGCTCCCGTGAGGCCGCCGCCCGGCCCACGGGAGCGGGCGAGGGCCCCGCGGGCGCCGGGGCGTCACAGCGGGGGCGGCTCGATGTCGCACTCCGCGCGTCGCCCGGCCTCCGCCGACAGCGTCTCCCCGTGCTCGGCCCCCAGGGTGTCGTGGTAGCGGCGCACCACCGAGGCCAGCAGCTCCGCGCCCCGCTCCTCCTCCCCGCAGGACACGAGGTCGAGCGACACGTTGCGCAGGGCGGCCAGGGTCGCCGGATGCCGGTCCCCGTAGCGCTCCTCCAGGGTCCGGGCGCACCGCTCGCCCAGGTCGCGCGCCGCCTCGTGCTCGCCCGTCCTGGCCAGCCCCGTGGCCAGGTTGACGTGCGCGAGCAGCGCCCACGGATGCGTCTCGTGCAACACCCGTTCGAGACCGGGCGCGGTCTCCTGGTCGAGCCGGAGCGCCTGCGGGAACTTGCCCACCGCGCGCAGCGCGGCACCGTGGTTGACGGCCGCCACGTACGTCAGCGGGTGCTCGGTGCCGAGCACCGTCCGGTACCGCTCCAAGGCCTGCGCGCCCTGCCGCTCGGCGGCCTCGGCGTCGCCCGTCAGCCGCAGGTCGTTGGCGAGGTTGGCGAACGCGGCGAGCGTGTCGATGTGCATCGGCCCGAGGATCGCCACGTACAGGTCGAGCACCTCCTCGGCCAGTGTCCGCGCCCGGTCGAACCGACCGGCCTTGCGGCAGGTCACCGACATGTTCTTGATCGCCCGCATGGTGTGCGGATGCCGGTCGCCGTACTGTGCGCGGTACTGCGCGAGCGTCTGCTCCTGGAGCTCCAGAGCCGCCGCGTACTCGCCGCACTCGCGCATGTCGCGGGCCACGTTGTTGACGGAGAAGAGAGTGGAGAGCGCGGTGGCGCCGAGGACCGTGCGGAGGTCCTGGTGGACGCGCCGGTCGAGGTCCAGGGCCTCCCCGTAGCGCCCGTTGACGCGCAGGCTCACCCCGTAGTTGTGCCCGGCCCGCAGGGTGAACGGGTCCTCCGCCCCGTACATGTTCACGCTGCGCCGGTACGCGTCCTCGTCCAGCTTCAGGGCGTCCGCGAACCGGCCCGCCGTCCGCAGGTCGGCGGCGAGTACTCCGGCGGCCGTGAGCGTGTACTCGTGGTCGTCGCCCACCGTCTCCCGAAGCCGCCGCAGCACCTCCTCGCTCAGTGGCCGCGAGACGGCGAACTCGGCCAGCTGCCAGTGGGCGCTCGCCCGGTGCCGCGTCGCCCACAGGGTCTGGAGGTCGTCCGCGCCCAGGAAGGACTGCCAGTCCGTGCTGATCCGCTCGCCGAGCTGCGCCGCTCCGCGCAGCACGCCCCGCGCCAGCAGGTAGGTGATCAGATTGATCGCGGTGTCCCGGATGTGCCGGTCCTCGCAGCGCGGCAGCCCCGTCGGTTCCAGGTGCGGAAGGATGTCGGCGTAGTTCTGCCAGTGCTCGGACCGCTGGGTGTCGCCCGGGTCGTGCGCGGCGATGACCTGGTGCACCAGGTGCCGCATCTCGCTCTGTTCCCGTGCCGGCAGTTCGTCCTGGAGGACCGCTCGCACCAGTCGGTGCATCTGCACCGTCCCGGCCACGTTGTCGACGGTGAGCAGCGAGAACTGGTTGATCGCCCGGATGGCACGGCCCCGGGACAGCGGGTCGCGGGCGAGCCGCATGAGCGCCGGGGGCAACGGCAGCATCCTGGCGTCGTGCAGAAAGTCCAGCGCCACCGGCTCGGACCCGAAGAAGGCCAGCAGACGCAGGAGTTCGAGCGCGCCCGGCGCCTGCGTGGCCAGCGTCTCCATGGAGGCCCGCCACACCACCGCCACCGGCAGGGTGATCGAGTCGACCCCCTCGGCGAGCACCTCGGCCCGTCGCTGCTCGATCATCGTCAGGAAGTCCGGCACCGCGATGCCGGTCTGCCGCTGCAGCGCCGCGCACTGCTCCAGGGCGAGCGGCAGATCGCCGAGGAGTTCGGCCAGCTGGTCCGCCTGCTCCGGACCGGCCCAGGGGGCGCGCGCCCGCAGGAAGTCCAGGCTCTCGGCACGGGTGAACACGTCCACCTTGGTCGCGAGCACCCGGTCCGACCAGCCGGCGTGGCGCGAGGTGATGAGGATGCGTCCGGTCCCCTCGGAGTCGCCGATCAGTGACGGCAGGTACGGGATGACCTCGTTGGGCTGTCCCGCGTTGTCGAACACCAGCAGCCAGCGGCTGTGCGGTGCTCCCGAGGCCAGCGCCGCCAGCACACGCGCCACCGTGTCGCTCTGCCGGTCCGGCACCAGGCCGAGTTCCGGCGCCAGCATGGTCAGCTGGGCCCGGATCACCGCGGGCTGTTCGGCGTCGATCCACCACACCCGGTCGTACTCGTGCCGGTGCAGCTGGACGTACTTCAGGGCGAGCTGCGTCTTGCCGACGCCCCCGAGGCCGTGCAGCGCGTGCGGCAGGACGGCGGCCCGTGTGCTCGTACCCAACTGCCGGTGCAGCTCGGCCAGTTCGCTCTCTCGCCCGGCGAAGTGCGGATTGGGCAGGGGGACGGAACGGGGTGAGCGGGACTGGCCGGAAGGGGCCGGTCCCTTGGTGCCGGTGCCGGTGCCGGTGCCGGTGCCGCCGGGGCCGGGGGGCGTGACACCCGGTGCGGTGCCTCCCGCCGCTGGGGGTTCCATGGTGGTGGTGTCCTTTGCGTTCGGGGGCGTTGTGCCGTTGTCCTGGGGGGAGCCGGGGCCGGCTCCGGCCTCGCTCCCGGGGCGAGGGCCGTCTCCTTCTCCGCCCGCCCCGCCGGTCCGCGAGGCGCCGTCCGCCGGAGCGCTCCCCGCCGGGTCCTCCTCCGCCGTCACCCCTTCCCCGGTGGTGACCGGACCGAACGGAGCGGTCCCCCGAACCGGGTCCCAAACCGCACCATAGGGTGGACCGAGCGCCTTGAGCGCGGGTCCCGCGGCGTCGAGGAGTTCGCGGTCCAGATCGGTGAGGGTGTCCGCGTCGGGCTTCTCCCGGCTGCCGATCACGGTGCGCAGCAGATCCGGCCGGGCCCCGACCGCACGTCCGGCCAGCGCGGAGGTCTCCTGGAGCGCGCGCAGCAGTTCGGTGCGGCCCAGCCCGCGCAGCAGCCGGGAGCGCACCCCGTCCAGGAACTCGAACATGTACTCCTCGCCGGTCCGCCCCCGGGCGGCCGTGGTGCGCAACGCGAGCAGTCCGCCCAGCAGGATCTCCGCGAACGGCAGCGGTCCGCCGGCCGCCACCGGCCCCCGCCGCACCGCCTCCACCACCTCGGGCCGCAGCGGCACCATCGCGAGCCGGGCCGCCAACCGCCGCGCGGCCGGGGAGGCGTGCTGCAGGAACCTCCGCACCGCCAGGTCCGGCGGCACCGGACGGCGTCGTTCCTCCCAGGTGAACGGAGGCAGACAGTGCGGCGTGAGCCCCTGCTCGTCCACCAGCAGCGAGGTCGTTTCGGCCCATGGCAGGGCGCCCCCGGTCACCATCCGGGCCCAGCCCGCGAACCAGCCGGGTTCCAGTTCCAGCACGGGCACGGGGAGGGGCAGCGGATCGGCCGGGTCGCTGTCGCGGGGCCGCTCCCACCGGCCGTACCGCAGCAGTTCGAGACGGGAATTGGGGAGCCCCGGCGCGAAGGCGCGCACCCGCAGGTCCATCGGCACGCCGTCGCAGAGGTCCCACAGATGGGTCGGAAGCGGCTGCAGCACGGCGACGGGCGCGCGCCTGCCCCAGGTGTGCAGCAACCGGGGCACGGCCCCGCCCGCCCAGGCGTCGCCCACGCAGTCGCTCATCACCAGGACGATCCGGCGCCCGTCCGGATGGAACAGTTCGGCGGGGCTGTGCCGTAGCCCCCCGTCGGCCGAGCGCAGCACCGCGTGCTTGCCGTCCCGGGTGTCCAGCGACCAGAGCCGCACGTCGGCGAACGCGCCCTGCGTGCGCAGCAGTTCGGCGAACGCGCGGGCCACCGGCTGCCACACCGTCATGGACACGCTGCGCTCCACGACGAGGGCCACTTCGAACCAGCGGTCGGGTGGCCGGGTGAGCACCGGGTGCCATTGGCCGGTCTCGGCCGCCCGTACGGCGGTCGCCTCCTCGTCCAGCACCCGTCGCCGGGCGCCGCCCGGCAGCCGGCGATTGAGCGGCCGCAGGGCCCGGGCCAGGCCCCGGGCGTCGCGGAGCGCGCCGGGTAACTCCTCCCCGGTGACGGCCCCCCGGCCGGAGGAGAGCGTGTGGGAGATCCGGGGGAGGGCGGGCAGCGGGCCGTCGGGGACGGCCGGGCCGGTGGCGCCGGCGCCGGGAGCGGGGGGACCGTGCGCCGTCGCCGTCGCCGTCGCCGTCGCCGTTCCGCCCGCGCCGTTCCCGGGATCCGTCCCGTCGTCCGTTCCGGTGTCCGTTCCTGTGCCGTTGTCCGCTGTTTCGGACGTGTCCTCCGGCGTGGGGGAGACTCCGGAAGGACCGCCGGGGGCCGCGCCGGTTTCGCGGCCGTCGACACCCGGACCGCCCGTCTCCCGGTCGCCCGTCTCCCGGTCGCCGGTGTCCCGGTCGGGGCCCGGTGGCCCCTCCTCCTGCCCGATCACCTCCGCGAGCCAGAGCGCCTCCGCCCATTCGCGGGCCGTGGGCTCTGCGGAGCCTTCGGGTCCGGTCATGGTGAGGTGTCCGAGGACAGGTTCCGCCAGAGGGCGTCGCGCAGTTGCAGCCAGGAGGCGTCGTCCGCCTCGGCGGCGCCGTTGGTGAGCATGTGCACGGTGTTGAGCAGCTGGTCGATGGCGAGGTCGGCGCTGTCGCCCCGCTGTTCCACGAACTCCCGCACCAGCTCCCGCGTCCGCTCGTCGAGCGCCCCGCCGAAGTGGGAGGCGACCATCGCGGCGAGCCGCTGCCCGTCCGGTGCGGGCATCCGCACCTCCAGACACCTGCGGCGAAAGGCGGGTGGGAAGTCGCGCTCCCCGTTGCTGGTGATCACCACGATGGGGAACTCGGCGCAGCGCACCCGGCCCGCCGTCACGGTGACCCGGTGGTCGTGGTCGGCGGTGGCCACCTCCACCTGGCGCCGCGACTGGGCGAGCCGCTCCAGCTCGGGGACGTGGTATTCGCCCTCCTCGAAGGTGTGCAGCAGGTCGTTGGGGAGGTCCACGTCGCTCTTGTCCAGCTCGTCGACGAGGAGCACCCGGGGCCGCCGCCACGGCAGCAGGGCCGTCCCCAGCGGGCCGAGCGTGAGGTAGCGGCCGATGCCGGGCAGCGGGCCGTCCCCGGTGGGGGAGCGGCGTCCCGGCTGCGGGGCGTCCTGGACCCGGCCGATGGCGTCGTAGTCGTACAGACCGTCGCGGAGCGTGGTGCGGCTGACCACCGGCCACCACAACACCCTGCCCAGCCCCAGCTCGGAGGCGATCTGGTGGGCGAGGGAGGACTTCCCGGTGCCCGGCGCCCCCGTGACGAGCAGCGGGCGGCGCAGATGGATCGCGGCGTTGACGACGTGCAGCGTCTTCGGGGCCAGCGTGCCGCCGCGCCGCCTGCCGAGCCGGCGCCGGGTGTCCTGGTCGTCGGAGGGCAGCGGCACGTCCAGCGGACCGCGTTCGGACTCCGGCCGGAAACGGCGCCAGGCCGGCGGCGGGGGGAGCTTCGGCAGCACCTCGTCCTGCGGTGAGCGGTGCTCACCGGTGTCCCGGAAGACCCACCAGCCGGGGACGGAGGATCCGTCGGTCCCGCCCGCACCGTTCGTGCCGCCCGTCACGCGGTGCACGGTCCCGCTCATCGCAAGCCACCCCCGGTCGACGGATGCCCCAATGCGGAGTCCGCCCCCTCCAGTCCGTCACGGCCGTCCCACACTAGGCTGATGTGCCGATGCAGGTCCAGAACGGAGAAGACCTCCGCGTCCGGTCCCACTTCCCCCCTCAGCATCCTTACCCGCTCGGGCAGTTCCATGAGCCTGCCGGCCAGTACTTTCCGTGTCTTTCGTTCCGCCTCCGGATGGCCGCCCACCTCGCGCACCGCCACGATCACCGGCATCCCCATCTCCAGCAGCACGTTGACCGCGTCCCCCTCCAGACCGCCGGTGTACGGGGGAGGTTCGAGGAACAGCCAGCCGAGCTGCTCGCGGTCGTGACGCAGCTGACGGAGCAGTTCCACCGGCCGCAGCCGCTCGCCGTACGGCACCACGCGTACCGCGGCCGACTCGAAGGCGGTCTCCGGAGCGGTGGTGAGGAGGTCGGACCGGGCGTGGAGCCGCGGACGCCAGTGCGGCTTCGCCCACCGGTCCCGGCTGCGGACCAGGACCGTGTGGTCGGCGCCGATCGGACGCGCCACCGAGTCCGGCGGCCGGGCCATGATCTGGTCCACCGGCAGCCACAGAAGCGGCCTCGGCAGCAGGAACTCGACCACCATTCCCGCGCTCAGCTCCCCGAGCTCCTGTACGCAGGACAGATAGCGGCCCGCGACCTCGCCCTCCATCGCGGCCCGTGAGGAGAGCTGCACCGGCTCGCCGTACGGCCGTGCCCCGTCCGGGCCGGGCGGCACCACCCAGGACCGCACGGTGTAGAGGTCGGGCACGGGCGTGCGCGCGGTGATCTCCAGGAGGAGCCGGTACGGGGAGAGCGGCCGGCCGGCCCGGGCGGCCACCTCGTCGCGCAGCCGGGCCAGCCGCTGCGGACTGCGGCAGCCCAGATGGGCGGCGACCCGCCCGCTCCAGGCGTGCAGCCGGGCCCGGAGCGGGGTGTCCTCCAGGACGGCGACGGTCTCGACGAAGACGAGCAGGGGGTGTGGCTCGTTCTCCCAGCCGTACGGCAGGTCCTCGAAGACCGCCAGCAGGGCCGGGACCTCGCCGTGCCGCTCGTCGTGGCCCCGGCCGGACCCCCGGTCCCCGGGGGCGGCGGGGCCGGCGCCGGTCTCGTGCAGGACGCGCAGGGCGAGGGGGCGCAGCCGGGGCGCCTGATCGCAGGATTCCAGGAGTTCGCACAGGGTCCGGCGGTGGTGCGGCTCCAGGAGGTCCGAGGGGAAGAGCTGCCGGTGCAGCCGCTCCACCGCCCGCCAGCTGGTCGTCTTCCGGTGGCCGCGGGAGAACTCCTCCAGATAGACGGCCAGCCCGCCCGGATGGTCGGCGCAGTAGGCCAGTTCCAGGGCGAGCGCCTCCACGGTGGCGCCCTCGGGCGAGCGCGGGGCCGCCCCGTGCTCCGAGGCGACCCGCTGAAGCGCCGCCCGCCGGGCCGAGGCGGTGTCCGTGGACGAGCGCTGGAGCCGGAGCATCTCGTTGGCCAGCGCCCAGTACGGATCGCGGGAGCCGCTCATCGGGCGGCCCCGCCGCCGGCCCCCGGCGCACGCAGCCGGGCGACCTCGCGGTCGAACTCCCGCATCGGCAGCGAGCGCGACTCGTACCAGCGCAACGCCGCCGCGAACCGGTCGATGCCGTCCTCGTACTCCAGGCAGAGCCCGAGCACCGCCCGGGCGTCGTTGATCAGGACCCCGGTGCGCTCGACATGGAAGGCGATGTGGTCCCCGGTGTCCCGCAGCACCCGCTCCCGGCGGTGCGGGTCGGCGAAGCTCCGCACCTTCACGAGCACCCGGGCGAGATCCCGCTCGGCGCTGGGCGGCCAGGGCGGCGGAAGGACGTCCTCCGCGCCGGGACCGCGGTCCGGTCCGTACGAACCGGGGCCGTCGGCCGGGTCGTGCGAGCCGGGGGCGCCGTACGGAGCGTACGGCCGGTGCGCGTGGGGACCGGATCCGCGGGGCCCGCCGGTGCCCGGGACCCCGTCCGCCCCGGCGGCGGGGCCGGTCACCACGTCCGCGAGGTCGGGGCAGTACCGCACGACGACCTCGACCGGTATGAGCCAGCCGGTGCGGCGCTCCGCGCGGGTGTCCTCCGCGACCACCAGGCCGATCACGTACCCGGAGTCGTCGACGACCCCCGCCCCGCTGTAGCCCTGCCGCAACCGGTCCCCGGCCTCGCTCGCCGCCTCGAGCTGCATCCACTCGGGGCTCAGCCCGCCGGACCCCACCAGGCGCGCCCGCAGCCACAGCCCTGCGGGCGCGCCGACGACCTGCCCGAAGGCCCGGACGATCCGGTCGCGGGCGGGGCCGCACGGCCGCAGCCCCGCGGGCCGGCAGTCGACCGGGGCGTCCCCGTACAGGTCGAGCACCGCGACGTCGGCCCGCTCCTCGTCCGGCGGAGCCCATCCCCGGGGCGCGACTCGGGCGCGCACCGGCCCGGCACCGGGTGCGAGGGAGCCGGGGAAGTCCACCGTGAGTTCCGCCTCCCGCGGGTCCCCGGCATCGGGACCGAGCGCTCCTTCCACGACGTGCGCGCAGGTCACCACCCTGTTACCGGCTACGAGCACCCCCGCGCCGGCCGGCGTCCCCCGTGTGTCCAGGATCCGTACGCGCCATGACTCCGCGAGTGAATGTTCCACCCCTGCCCCCCGTTTCCCGCTCCGCGAGCCTCCGCCACGCACCCCGTCCGCCGGGGTCGGGCACGGCCGCGGTGAACCAGGTGCTGGAGGCGCGCGTGTTACGGCCATGCTAAGCAGCAATACCCGGTCGGCGTCCCGACAAGACGTCTGAATCGGACGGGAGGGCCGAAGGGTGGCCGAAATGCCGCCGTCGCGGTTCTCCGCGGGCCGGGACGGCCGGTGACGGGGCGCCGGCCGGACAGGTGGTGCCGGCCCGGCAGCCCGGCCACGAGCCGCCGATCGTTCCGCCGGCCGGGACCCGCGCCGGTACGGTCCACTGTTCGAGGTACTCGCCGGCCCGCCCGACGACGCCGGGGGTGCGGTTCGGCCCGTACCGGACGGTGTCGTTCTACAGCCCGGGGCCGAACACGCTCCCGCACGGACCTACCGGACCCGGCATCACCCGATCGAGTCCGGTACTCGTTCACCGCAGTGCGATCCGAGCCGCGACCGGCAGGTGGTCGCTGCCGGTGGCGGGCAGGGTGCGGATGTGGGGGACGGTCGCCGAGCGGGCCATGACCTGGTCGATCCGGGCCATGGGGAGGGCGGCGGGGAAGCTGAAGGCGAAGCCCCGTTGCGCCACGCTCATCCGTGAGGTGAGCGGGGCCAGCCCGCGGTCGTCGACCGTGCCGTTGAGGTCGCCCAGCAGGATCACCGTTTCCAGCGGCTCGGCGGCGACGGCCCTGCCCAGCAGGCCGGCGCTCTCGTCGCGCCGGGAGGACGCGAGGCCGCCCGCCCCCACACGGACCGAGGGCAGGTGCGCGACGTACGCCGCGATCTCGCCGTGCGGCGTGTGGACCACGGTCCGCAGTCCGCGACTCCAGGGTTCCGTGACGCCCCGCGGTCTGATGTCCAGGAGCCGGGCGTCGGTGAGCGGGTGCTTCGACCACAGTCCGACGGTGCCCCGGACCGCGTGGTACGGGTAGTCCGGGGCGAGCGTCCTCTCGTATACCGCGAGCGCCGGGGGCACCAGTTCCTGCAGCGCGACGAGATCGGGTCCGACGGCGGCCAGGGCGCGGGCCGTGCCCGCCGGGTCGGTGTTCTCGTCACTGACGTTGTGCTGCACCACGACCAGGTCGTGCGGGCCGGACCCCCCGACGGGCAGGAGCAGCCCGCCGAAGTGGTACGTCCAGGCCGCCGTCGGCAGGAGCAGCGCCACCAGGGCGGTGGCCGAACGGCGCAGCAGGGCCCAGCCGAACAGCACGACGATCACCAGCCCGAGCCACGGCAGGAACGTCTCCAGCAGACTGCCCACCCGGCCCACGGAGTTGGGCACCACCCGGTGGAACACCGGCAGCCCGGCCGTCAGCACCGCGAGCGCGGCGGGCACCCGCCCCCGCGTCCACACCCACCGGCGCCACACCTCTCGGGGCACCGCTGTCGTCTGCTCCACCTGGTTTCCCGTCCGCTCGACTCGTTGTCCAGGACGAACCGTGGAGCGGATCGGTTTCCGCTTCGCCTCGACGCACCGCGAAGACGCTTGACTTGGAGCGCTCTCCAAGAGGAAGACTCCCGTTCCGTGCCCCGACGCCGGGGGACGAAAACGGGAGGGATCAGGCATGAAGTACCGCACCATCGGCACCGGTCCGCACAGCCGCCGCGTGAGTGTGCTCGCGCTCGGGGCGATGCTGTTCGGATCGGTGACCGACGAGAAGACCTCCTTCGCCCTGCTCGACCGCTATGTCGAGGCCGGCGGGAACTTCATCGACACGTCCGACAACTACGCCTTCTGGGCCGACGGCGGCCAGGGCGGACAGAGCGAGGAACTGCTCGGCCGCTGGCGCCGCAGCCGGGGGGCCGGCGACGAGATCGTCTTCGCGACCAAGCTCGGCGCCCGCCCCCTCGCCCCCGGCACGAGCTACACCGACAACGCCGAGGGCCTGTCCGCGAAGGTGATCCGGGAGTCGTCCGAACGCAGCCGCGAACGGCTCGGCCTGGAGCGGCTGGACCTGCTGTACGCGCACATCGACGACCACACCGTCCCCCAGCGCGAGACCGTCGAAGGATTCGGGGAACTGGTCGCCGAGGGCACGGTCGGGCTGCTCGGGGTGAGCAACCAGGCCGTGTGGCGGGTGGAGCGGGCCCGCGCCCTCGCGGCGGCGGCCGGCCTGCCCGGCTACGAGGTCCTGCAGTACCAGCACAGCTATCTGCGGCCCCGCGCCGACGTCCCCGACGACCTCTTCCCCGACGGCGGCCTCGGCCACGCGGGCGCGGAACTGGCCGGCTATCTGCGGGCCGAGCCCGCCCTGACCCTGGTCGCCTACTCGCCGCTGCTCAAGGGCGCCTACGCCCGCCCCGAACGCCTGCCCGGAGACTACGACCACCCGGGCACCCCCGCCCGCCTCGCGGTGCTGCACGAGGTCGCCCGGGAGACCGGGGCGACGCCGGGCCAGGTGGTGCTGGCCTGGCAGCTCGGCCACGAGCTGCCGATCCTCCCGCTGGCCGGGGTGTCGTCCCTGGCGCAGCTGGAGGAGAACCTGGCGGCGGTGGACCTGGAACTGTCGGCGGAGCAGCGGGCCCGGCTGGACGCGGCGCACTGAACCGCCTCACGGTCTGACCAGCAGCTGGAAGTCGAACGAGTACCGGGACGCACGGTAGACGTGGGTCCCGTACTCCACCGGCCGGCCGGTGTCGTCGTAGGCCGTGCGCTGCATGGTGAGCAGGGCGGCGCCCTCCTTCTCGTCCAGCCGGGAGGCCTCCGCCGCGGTGGCCGCGCGGGCGCCGACGGTCTGGCGGGCGCTGTGCAGGGTGATGCCGGCCGAACGCATCATCCGGTACAGGCCGGTCGCTTCGAGCCGGGAGCCGTCGAGGCCGAGCAGGCCCGACGGGAGGTAGTTGCACAGCAGGGCGACCGGCTGTGCGTGGGTGCGGCGCAGGCGTTCCAGCAGGACGACCTCGGCGCCCTCGGCCAGTCCCAGGGCGACCGCCACGTCGGCCGGCGCCCGCACCGTCTCGTTGCGGATCACCCGCGTGGTCGGGCCCTGCCCGGCCGTCTCCAGGTCGTCGTAGAGACTGCTCAGTTCCAGGGGGCGCCTGACCTGACTGTGCACCACCTGCGTGCCCACCCCGCGCCGCCGGACCAGGAGCCCCTTGTCGACGAGGGACTGGATGGCCTGGCGGACGGTGGGCCGGGACAGGCCGAGCCGCACGGACAGGTCGACCTCGTTGCCCAGCAGGTTGCCGGGGGCGAGGACGCCCTGCTCGATCGCCGCCTCCAGCTGCTGCGCGAGCTGGTGGTACAGCGGCACCGGACTGCCCCGGTCCAGGGTGAAGTCCAGGGTGCTCAGCGCGGGTCCGGTCGCGGCACGTGCGGGGCCGCCGGTCTTCGCCATGGACGTGCCTTCCTGTAGCAGCGCGGTCGGGTTCAGAGGTGCCGGCGGCGGCCGGTCACCTCGGCGTCGTACCGTGCGCGGGCCCGGACGGCGGCCTCGCGGGCGGACACCTCGGCCACCGGCACGTCCCACCAGGCCTCGGCCGGGGGAGCGGTGGGAGCGGGGTCGGTCTCGACGTACACGCACGTCGGCCGGGAGGAGGCACGAGCCTCGGCCAGCGCGTTCCGCAGCTCCCGCACGGTCTTGGCGCGCAGTACGTCCATGCCGAGGCTGGCCGCGTTCGCCGCGAGGTCCACGGGCAGCGGGGCGCCGGTGAAGGTGCCGTCGGCGGCCCGGTGACGGTAGGCGGTGCCGAAGCGCTCGGCGCCCACCGACTCCGACAGGCCGCCGATGGAGGCGTACCCGTGGTTCTGGATCAGGACCAGCTTGACCGGGAGGTTCTCCTGGACGGCGGTGACGATCTCCGTCGGGTTCATCAGGTAGGTGCCGTCGCCGACCAGCGCCCACACCGGGGTGCCGGGAGCGGCCTGCTGGACACCCAGCGCGGCCGGGATCTCGTAGCCCATGCAGGAGTAGCCGTACTCCAGGTGGTACTGGCGGGGGCTGCGGGAGCGCCACAGCTTGTGCAGGTCGCCGGGGAGCGAACCGGCCGCGTTGATCAGCACGTCCTCGTCGCCGACGACCGCGTCGAGCGCGCCGATCACCTGTGTCTGCGTCGGTACGGCCGTGTCGTCGTCCGCGCGGTAGGCGGTCTCGACGACCCGCTCCCAGCGCTCCTTGCCGGCCCGGTACTCCGCCTCGTACGACGGCTCCACGCGGTGGCCGGCGAGCGCCCCGGCGAGCTGTTCCAGACCGGTGCGCGCGTCGCCGACCAGGGTGCGCGCCGCCAGCTTGTGCGCGTCGAACCCGGTGATGTTGAGGTTGAGGAAGCGGACGTCCGGGTTCTGGAAGAGGGTGCCGGAGGCGGTGGTGAAGTCGGAGTAGCGGGTGCCGACGCCGATCACCAGGTCGGCGGTGCGGGCGAGTTCGTCGCTCACCGCCGTGCCGGTGTGGCCGATGCCGCCGAGGTCGGCGGGGTGGTCGTGGCGCAGGGAGCCCTTGCCGGCCTGGGTGGAGGCGACCGGGATGCCGGTGGCGTCCACGAACGCCTTCAGCGCCTCCTCGGCCTCGCTGTGGTGGATCCCGCCGCCCGCGACGATCAGCGGGCGCCGCGCCGCCCGTACGGCCTGCGCGGCGGCCGTCAGCTCCGCCGGGTCCGGGGCGGGACGTCGTACGGACCAGACGCGTTCGGCGAAGAACTCCTCCGGCCAGTCGTACGCCTCCGCCTGCACGTCCTGGGGGAGGGCCAGCGTCACCGCACCGGTCTCGGCCGGGTCGGTGAGCACCCGCACGGCGCCCAGCGCGGAGGGGATCAGGGCCTCGGGGCGGGTGACGCGGTCGAAGTAGCGCGACACCGGGCGGAGCGTGTCGTTGACCGACACGTCGGCCTCGACCGGGTGCTCCAGCTGCTGGAGCAGCGGGTCGGCGACGCGCGAGGCGAAGTAGTCGCCGGGGAGCAGGAGCACCGGCAGCCGGTTGACGGTGGCGAGGGCGGCGCCGGTGACGAGGTTGGTCGCGCCGGGGCCGATGGACGTCGTCACCGCCTGCGCCGAGAGCCGGTTGAGCTGGCGGGCGTGGCCGACGGCGGCGTGCACCATCGCCTGCTCGTTGCGGCCCTGGTGGTACGGCATGACCTCGCGGTACTCGACGAGTGCCTGCCCGATCCCGGCCACGTTGCCGTGGCCGAAGATGCCCCAGGTGCCCGCGATCAGCCGGCGGCGCACACCGTCGCGTTCGGTGTACTGGGCGGACAGGAACCGCACCAGTGCCTGGGCGGTCGTCAGACGGCGGGTGGTGGCGCTCATACGGACCTCTCCGGTGCGGTGTAGAGGGGGAGTCGGGGGTCGACGGGCCGGTCCGGCCAGGTGTCGCGGATCCAGGCGTGGTCGGGGTGGTCGCGGATCAGCCAGGCGCGTTCGGCCTCGGGTCCCGCCATGACGTTGAGGTAGTACATGTGGTGGCCGGGCACGGCCATGGACGGGCCGTGCCAGCCGTCCGGGATGAGGACGACGTCGCCGTCGCGCACCTCGGCCAGCACGTCCGTCTCACGGCCCGGACCGGACGGGGAGACCCGCTGGTAGCCGAGGCCGGGGACGCCGTCGTGGCCGGCGAACTCGAAGTAGTAGATCTCCTCCAGCACGGACTCCTCGCCGGGCCGGTGCTCGTCGTGCTTGTGCGGCGGGAAGGACGACCAGTTGCCGCCCGGGGTGAGCACCTCGACCGCGATGAGCTTGTCGCACTCGAACACGCCTGCCGCACCGAAGTTGTTGACCTGCCGGGAGCAGTTCCCGGTGCCGCGCAGCTCCACGGGCACGTCGGAGGCCGGTCCGTAACGGGCGGGCAGCCGGCGGGTGCAGCGGGCGCCGGTGAGCGCGAACCGTCCGCCGTCCGCCGAGGACACCGTCGCGCGGGCGTCGCGCGGGACGTACGCGAAGTCGGTGACGCCGTCGAACACACCGGTGCGGCCGGCGAGTTCGAAGGTGTCGTGGCCGAAGTCGTCGTCGGCGGCGACCGTGCAGCCGCCGCTCAGCGGCAGCACGATCCACTCGCTGTCGCCGGTGTCGAAGGTGTGCGCGCCGCCGGGCGGCAGCCGGAGCACGCGCAGGCTGGAGTGGCCCCAGCCGGCGTTCTCCGGGTTCACGTCGACGGCGTAGGGGCCGGTGAGGGCCCTGCCCGCGGGAAGGTGATGTGTCATGGCGTGCCTCCGGGTCGCAACGGGCTTCTCACAACAGGCCGACGGCCGTGTCCACCGCCGTCTCCACACTGCCCTCGGCCGGGTAGAGCAGCGAACGGCCGACGACCATCCCCATCACGGTGGGCAGCCGCAGCGCCTTGCCCCACCGCTCGTACGCCGCCTCCTGGTCGCCGACCTCGCCGCCGAGCAGGACGACGGGCAGCGTGGAGGCCCCCAGCACCTCCGGCATGGCGTCGACGTCGTCGGTGACGGGGAGTTTCAGCCAGGTGTAGGCGGAGGTGCCGCCCAGACCGGAGGCGATGGCGATGGAACGGGTGACGGCCTCGGCGGACAGGTCGTTGCGGACCCGGCCGTCCACCCGGCGCGAGATGAACGGCTCCACGAACACCGGCAGCCGGCGTCCGGCCATGGCGTCCACGGCGCGGGCGGCGGACTCCAGGGTGGCCAGCGAGCCCGGGTCGTCGTAGTCGATACGGACCAGCAGCTTGCCCGCGTCGAAGCCCAGCCGGGCGATGTCCTCCGCGCGGTGGCCGGTGAAGCGGTCGTCCATCTCGAAGGACGCCCCGGCCAGGCCGCCCCGGTTCATCGAGCCCATGACGACCTTGTTCTCCAGCACCCCGAGGAGCAGCAGGTCCTCCAGGATGTCGGCGGTGGCCAGCACCCCGTCGACGCCCGGCCGGGACAGCGCGATGCAGAGACGTTCCAGCAGGTCGGCGCGGTGGGCCATGGCCAGCCGGCGGTCGCCGATGCCGAGCGCGCCCCGCGCGGGGTGGTCGGCGGCCACGATCATCAGCCGGCCGCTGTCGCCGATCAGCGGGCGCCGTGCCCGGCGGGCGGCGGCCTCGGCGACGGCCTCCGGGTTGCGGGCCCGGACCGTGGTGAGGTCGGGGATGCTGAGGTTCAAGGAAGGGCTCCGTTCAGGACTGGCTCGGCAGGCCCGCCGTGCCCGGCGAGGCGGCCCGCGCGAGGAGGTCCGCGACCTCCGGCTCGGTCGGCATGGCGGACGAACAGGCGAGGCGGGAGGCGACGACGGCTCCCGCGGCGTTGGCGTGGCGCATGGTCCGCTCCAGGTCCCAGCCGGAGAGCAGACCGTGGCAGAGCGAGCCGCCGAAGGCGTCGCCCGCTCCGAGGCCGTTGACCACCTCGACCGGCACCGGGGGCACCTCGGCCCGGGTGCCGTCGCGGTGCACGGCGAGCACGCCCCTCGGGCCCTGCTTGACCACGGCCAGTTCCACACCGGCTTCCAGCAGCGCCTCGGCGCAGGCCCCGGGCTCGCGCACACCGGTGGCGACCTCGCACTCGTCGAGGTTGCCGACCGCGACCGTGGCGTGCCGCAGCGCCTCGCGGTAGTAGGGGCGGGCCTGCTCCGGGTCCCGCCAGAACATGGGGCGCCAGTCCAGGTCGAAGACGGTGGTTCCGGCCCGGTCGCGGGCCTCCAGGGCGGTGAGGGTGGCCGAGCGGCTGGGTTCCTCGCTCAGACCGGTGCCGGTGATCCAGAAGACGCCGGCCGCGCGGACGGCGGTCAGGTCCAGTTCGTCGGCGCGGATCTCCAGGTCGGGGGCCTTGGGGCGGCGGTAGAAGTAGAGCGGGAAGTCGTCCGGCGGGAAGATCTCGCAGAAGGTGACAGGGGTGGGGTACGCGGCGACCGGGGCGACCCAGCGGTCGTCCACGCCGAACTCCTTCAGCGCCTCGTGCAGAAACGTGCCGAACGGGTCCTCACCGGTACGCGTGATGATTGCCGCGGAACGGCCCATCCGGGCGGCCGCCACCGCGACATTCGCGGCCGATCCGCCCAGGAATTTCCCGAACGTCTCCACGCGCGCGAGCGGAACGCCGGTCTCCAGTGGATAAAGATCGACCCCGATGCGACCCATGGTGATCAGGTCGAAATAGTGTGGTGGGACGGCCATTGAGCGACGCTCCTCGAGCTGCTGGGGATGCGGGTCCCAGGGCGCCCTGCCACGGTGGGGCGAGGATTCCGGGGACCTGCCGCCTCACAGGTGTAGGTCTCGGAGGGCGGCGATGTCAATAGTTTGTACTTACATTCGGACTAGTTAGTGAAATGATGTCTTAACAAAGTATTGACACCCGGCGGTTCTGGGGATTGGATCGCGTCCCAGCATGACCGCCGTGTTCCATGGCACGCCCCCGGATTTCCGAGGCACCGGATCCTCGGACTCCCGCCCTTTCCCCGCGTAGCACAGTGAGGTGCAGGACAGATGGACCGC
The DNA here is from genome assembly GCF_044453165.1 of Streptomyces sp. NPDC051740. NCBI lineage: Bacteria > Bacillati > Actinomycetota > Actinomycetes > Kitasatosporales > Streptomycetaceae > Streptomyces > Streptomyces sp. NPDC051740. The sequence goes on from NZ_JBITCL010000012.1 coordinate 97,305, forward strand.
TCTTCGCACACCCGCTCCCGCAGAATCGCGTTCGTCGCGGTCGCGGCGGCAGCCGCCCTGACCCTCGCCGGCTGCTCCAGCGGTTCCGGTGGCAAGGAGTCCGAGGAGGGCGGGGCCGACGCCTCCGCGGGCAAGGCGGACACGCCCCGCATGAAGGTCGCCCTCGTCACCCACCAGGCGCCCGGCGACACCTTCTGGGACATCGTGCGCAAGGGCGCCGAGGCCGCCGCGGCCAAGGACAACGTCGACCTCGTCTACAGCAACGACCCGAACGCCGGCACCCAGGCCACCCTGGTGCAGAACGCGATCGACCAGAAGGTCGACGGCATCGCGGTCACCCTCGCCAAGCCGGACGCGCTGAAGGCCGTCATAGCCAAGGCGAACGCGGCCGGCATCCCCGTCGTCGGCCTCAACTCCGGCCTGAGCGACTGGAAGGACCTCGGCCTGCTCGAGTTCTTCGGCCAGGACGAGTCGGTGGCGGGCGAGGCGTTCGGCAAGAAGCTGAACGAGGTCGGCGCGAAGAACACCGTCTGCGTCATCCACGAGCAGGGCAACGTCGGCCTGACCCAGCGGTGCGACGGGGTGAAGAAGACCTTCGAGGGCGAGACCCAGATCCTCAACGTCAACGGCACCGACATGCCGTCGGTGAAGTCGACGATCACCGCGAAGCTGAAGCAGGACTCCTCCATCGACTACGTCGTCACCCTCGGCGCGCCCTTCGCGCCGACCGCGGTGCAGTCGGTGGGCGACGCGGGCAGCAAGGCGAAGGTCGCCACCTTCGACCTCAACAAGGAGCTGACCAAGGCGATCGGGGCCGGCGACATCGAGTTCGCCGTGGACCAGCAGCCCTATCTGCAGGGCTACCTCGCCGTCGACGGCCTGTGGCTCTACAAGAACAACGGCAACTACAGCGGCGGCGGTGAGCAGCCGGTGCTGACCGGCCCGGCGTTCGTCGACGAGTCCAACGTCGACGCGGTCTCCGAGTACGCCGCGAAGGGCACTCGGTGATGAGCATGGCCCAACAGGCTGAGCCGGCGGTGACCCCACCGCCGGCCCCCGGCCCGAAACAGAGCGACGGCCGCACCGTGCGGCGCCCGCTCGCACTGCGGCTCCTCGCCCGGCCCGAGGTCGGGGTGTTCCTCGGCGCCGTGGCCGTCATGGTGTTCTTCCTGTTCGCCGCTCCGCCGGTGCGGGACGGCGGCTCCATGGCGAACATCCTGTACCAGTCGTCGGTCATCGGGATCATGGCGCTGCCCGTGGCCCTGCTGATGATCGGCGGCGAGTTCGACCTCTCGGCCGGTGTCGCCGTCGTGACCTCGGCACTGACCGCGAGCATGCTCAGCTACCAGCTCACCCTGAACGTGTGGATGGGCGTGATCGTCGCCCTGGCGGTCTCCCTGGGCATCGGCGCGTTCAACGGCTGGATGCTGGTCAGAACCGGGCTGCCCAGCTTCCTGGTCACCCTCGGCACCTTCCTGATCCTGCAGGGTGTGAACCTGGCGGTGACCAAGATGGTCACCGGCAACGTCGCCACCGACAGCATCAGCGACATGGACGGCTTCGACCAGGCCAAGGCCCTCTTCGCCTCCAGCTTCGACGTCGCGGGCGTCCAGGTGAAGATCACCGTGGTGTGGTGGCTCGTCTTCGCCGCCCTCGCCACCTGGGTGCTGCTGCGCACCAAGTACGGCAACTGGGTCTTCGCCGTCGGCGGCAACAAGGAAAGCGCCCGCGCGGTCGGCGTCCCCGTCACCTTCACCAAGATCTCCCTGTTCATGCTGGTCGGCTTCGGCGCCTGGTTCGTCGGCATGCACAACCTGTTCTCCTTCAACACCGTGCAGTCCGGCGAGGGCGTGGGCCAGGAGCTCATCTACATCGCCGCGGCCGTCATCGGCGGCTGTCTGCTGACCGGCGGCGCCGGCAGCGCGATCGGCCCGGTCTTCGGCGCCTTCATGTTCGGCATGGTGCAGCAGGGCATCGTCTACGCCGGCTGGAACCCGGACTGGTTCAAGGCCTTCCTCGGCGTGATGCTGCTCGGCGCCGTCCTCATCAATCTGTGGGTCCAGCGCCAGGCGACCCGGAGGTGACCGCAATGACCGACAAGACCACCGGCACCCACGGCTCCGTCCTCGAGGACACCGTGCCCGACGGCGACCGCCCCCTGGTCGAACTCCGCGCCGCCGGCAAGTCCTACGGCAACATCCGCGCCCTGCACGGCGTCGACCTCACCGTCCACCCCGCCAAGGTGACCTGCGTCCTCGGCGACAACGGCGCCGGCAAGTCCACCCTCATCAAGATCATCTCGGGGCTGCACCAGCACACCGAGGGCGAGTTCCTCGTCGACGGCGAGCCGGTGCGCTTCTCCACCCCGCGCGAGGCCCTCGACAAGGGCATCGCCACCGTCTACCAGGACCTCGCGGTCGTCCCGCTGATGCCGGTGTGGCGGAACTTCTTCCTCGGCTCCGAGATGACCAAGGGCCCCTGGCCCGTCCGCCGCCTCGACATCGACCGGATGAAGAAGACGGCCGACGAGGAACTGCGCAACATGGGCATCGTCCTGGACGACCTGGAGCAGCCCATCGGCACCCTCTCCGGCGGCCAGCGCCAGTGCGTCGCCATCGCCCGCGCCGTCTACTTCGGCGCCCGCGTCCTCATCCTCGACGAGCCGACCGCCGCCCTCGGCGTCAAGCAGTCCGGCGTGGTCCTCAAGTACATCGCGATGGCCCGCGACCGCGGCCTCGGCGTCATCTTCATCACCCACAACCCGCACCACGCCTACATGGTCGGCGACCACTTCAGCGTGCTGCGCCTGGGCACCGTGGAACTGTCCGCCCCCCGCAGCGAGGTGGGCCTCGAGGAGCTGACCAACCACATGGCCGGCGGTGCCGAACTGGCCGCGCTCAAGCACGAGCTGGCGCAGGTCGGCGGCGTCGACACCGAGGAACTCCCCGAGGAGGGCGACCTCCAGGCCCCCGCAGCCGCAACTCCGGAAGGAAAGTCCTGACATGGCAGTCGCGCTCGACCGCATCCGGGTCGGTTCCGCCCCCGACTCCTGGGGCGTCTGGTTCCCCGACGACCCGCGGCAGGTGCCCTGGCAGCGCTTCCTCGACGAGGTCGCCGAGGCCGGCTACTCCTGGATCGAACTCGGCCCCTACGGCTACCTCCCCACCGACCCGGCCCGCCTCGGCGACGAGGTGAGGAAGCGCGGCCTCGAGGTCTCCGCCGGCACCATCTTCTGCGGACTGCACCGCGGCCCGTCCGAATGGGACACCACCTGGGAGCAGGTCGGCCGGGTCGCCGCGCTCACCCGGGACATGGGCGCGAAGCACCTCGTCGTCATCCCGTCCTTCTGGCGCGACGACAAGACCGCCGAGATCCTCGAAGCCCCGGAGCTCACCACCGAGCAGTGGGGTCACCTCACCAAGGGCATGGAACGCCTCGGCCGCGAGGTGAAGGACACGTACGGCCTGGACATCGTCGTCCACCCGCACGCCGACACCCACATCGACACCGAGGAGCACGTCGAGCGCTTCCTCGACTCGACCGACTCCAACCTGGTCAACCTCTGCCTGGACACCGGCCACTACGCCTACTGCGGCGGCGACAGCGTCAAGCTGATCGAGACCTACGGCGAGCGCATCGGCTACCTCCACCTCAAGCAGGTCGACCCGGAGATCCTCGCCGACGTCGTCAGGAACGAGGTCCCGTTCGGGCCGGCCGTGCAGCGCGGGGTGATGTGCGAACCGCCCGCCGGCGTCCCCGAACTGGGCCCGGTCCTCACGGCCGCGCAGAAACTGGACGTGGACCTGTTCGCGATCGTCGAGCAGGACATGTACCCCTGCGAGCCCGACAAGCCGCTTCCCATCGCCGTACGCACCCGCAAGTTCCTCCGCTCCTGCGGCGCCTGACGAGCCCGACGAAGGGGAGGCGCAAGACATGAACCGGCGCGAGCCACTGCGCATCGCCGTCATCGGCACCGGCCGGATGGGCGCCGACCACGTGCGCCGTATCGACCGGGTCGTCAGCGGCGCGCGGGTCACCGCCGTCGTGGACATCGACGCCGAACGGGCCGAGGCCGTCGCCGCGGGCGTCGACGGCTGCACCGCCCACACCGAACCGGCCGCCGCGATGGCGACGGCCGACGTCGACGCCGTACTCGTCGCCTCCTCAGGGCCGGCCCACGAGGCCGCCCTGCTCACCGCGTTCGAGCACGACCTGCCCGTCCTGTGCGAGAAGCCGCTCACCCCCGACGCGGCCTCCGCCCTGCGCGTCATGGAGGCCGAACAGGCCCTCGGCCACCGCAGGGTCCAGGTCGGCTTCATGCGCCGCTACGACACCGAGTACGTGCGGCTCAAAGCCCTGCTGGAGACCGGGCGGCTGGGCCGCCCGCTGATGCTGCACAACCGGCACCGCAACGTGGCCAGCGCGCCCTTCTTCACCAGTGCCATGCTCGTCACCGACTCCGTGGCCCACGAGGTGGACGCCACCCGCTGGCTGCTCGGCCACGAGATCACCGCCGTCACGGTCCTGCGCCCCACCCCTTCCTCCGGCGCCCCCGAGGGACTGCGCGACCCGCAGTTCGTCGTCCTGGAGACCGACGGCGGCGCGCTCAGTGACGTCGAGATCTTCGTCAACTGCGGCTTCGGCTACCAGGTGCAGGCCGAGGTGGTCTGCGAACGCGGCACCGCCCGCATCGGCGACGGCCACGCCCTGGTCACCAACACGGCAGGCCGCTGGGGCGGCACCATCACCCAGGACTGGACCGAACGCTTCGCCCAGGCCTACGACGACGAGATCCAGACCTGGGTCGACACCACCCGCCGCGGCGAGATCACCGGCCCCAGCACGTGGGACGGCTACGCCGCGGCGGCCGTGTGCGAGGCGGGGGTGCGGGCGCTGGAGGAGGGCGGCCGGGTGGAGGTCGACCTGGTGCGGAAGCCCGCGCTGTACCGGTGACAGCGGGCCCGCCCGCTCACCCGCCCGTGCGACTCCCGGGATTCCGATGCGCGGGGGTCCCGGCCGGACCCGCTTACGAGTGCCGCACCTCCTCGACGGTGACCGGACGGTGCTCGTGCAGCGACAGTGTGCACGCCTCGGCGATCCAGCCCGCCTCCAGGGCGTCCGCGACCGTGCACGGCGAGGGGCGGGTACCGGCCACGACCTCGGTGAACACGGCCAGTTCGGCACGGTAGGCGGCCGTGAACCGGTCCATGAAGAAGTCGTGGGGAGTACCGGCCGGGAAGGTCACGCCCGGTTCCACCGACCGCAGCGGCAGCTTGTCGTCCAGCCCCACCGCGATCGAGTCGGCGAAGCCGTGGAGCTCCATACGGACGTCGTAACCGCGGGCGTTGTGACGGCTGTTGGAGACCACCGCGAGAGTGCCGTCGTCCAGCGTGAGGACCGCGCCGGTCGTGTCCGCGTCGCCCGCCTCCCTGATGCAGTCGGCGCCCCGGTTGCCGCCGGCCGCGTACACCTCGGTCACCTCGCGGCCGGTCACCCAGCGGATGATGTCGAAGTCGTGCACCGAGCAGTCCCGGAAGATGCCCCCGGACGCGGCGATGTACGCGGCCGGCGGCGGCGCCGGGTCCAGCGTGGTCGAGCGCACGGTGTGCAGCTCGCCCAGTTCCCCGCTCCGTACGGCGGCCCGCGCGGCGGTGAAGCCGGCGTCGAAGCGGCGGTTGAAGCCGATCTGGACCGGCACGTCACGGCTCTCGACCGCCTTCAGCACCTCCACCCCCTCGGCCATGGTGCGGGCCACCGGCTTCTCGCAGAAGACGGGCACGCCCGCCTCCACACAGGCGAGGATCAGCGCCGGGTGGGCGTCGGTCGCGGCGGCGACGACCACGCCGTCCACCCCGGCCGCGAGCAGGGCCTCGGGGGAGTCCGCGACCTCGACGTCGAACCGTTCGGCGGCGGCCTTCGCGGCGTCCGTGAACGGGTCGGAGACGACGAGGGACTCGACGGTGCCGAGCCCGGCGAGGGTCTCGGCGTGGAAGGCGCCGATGCGGCCGAGGCCGAGGATTCCGATGCGCATGGGGGACGGTGCTCCTTGCTTGCGGGTTCGTACGAGCGGGGCGTGCGGGGAGGTCGGTCGAGGCCGCCGAGGACGTTCTGGTCCCAGTCGATCACGGAGCCGGTGACCACCCCGGAACGGTCGGAGAGCAGCAGGACCACGAAGTCGGCGATCTCGTCCGGTTGGCCGAGCTTTCCCATCGGCAGCCGTGCGGCGGCCTGTTCGCGCCAGTCGTCCCCGGCGCCGTGGAAGGCGCGCCGGGTGGCGTCCTCGCCCTCGGTGGCGGTCCAGCCGATGTCCAGGCCGTTGATCCGGATCCGGTCCCAGCGGTGGGCGTGCGCCGCGATGGGGGTCCCCCCGCGCGAGCGAAGCCGAGCGTGGGGGAGGGTCAGGCCGATCAGCCCCGCCTTCGCGGCGACGTACGGCGCCAGGAACGGCTGCCCGCCGTGCGCGGAGGAGGTGATGACGTTGACGACCGTGCCGGGTGCCGCGCGCCGCACCATGTCGGCGACGGCGGCCTGCATGGCGAAGAACGGCGCCTTGAGGTTGACCGCGATGTGCTGGTCGAACAGTTCGGGCGTGGTGTCGAGCAGTGTCCCGCGCGAGGTGAGTCCCGCGGAGTTGACCAGGCAGTCGACCCGCCCGTACGCCTCCACCACCCGCGCGACACAGGCCGTGGCCTGCTCGGCGTCCGCCAGGTCGGCCCGTACGAACATCGCCCTGCCGCCCGCGGCGGCCAGCTCGGCCACCAGCGCCTCACCCGGCTCCGGGCGCCGCCCGCTCACGGCCACGACCGCCCCCTCGCGGACCGCGGCCCGCGCGACGGCCGCGCCGACGCCCTGGCTGCCGCCGTCGACGAGGACGATCCTGTCGTCGAGAAGTCCCACGCCTGTGTCCGGGTCCTCTCAGCTCTCGCGCCGCTTGGCGCCGGCCCGCAGTTCGCCCCGCAGGGTCCGCGCGGTCCAGCCCTCGCGCAGCGCCCGGCGTACGACATCGGCCTGCGAGGGCGGGGCCAGGCCCTCGACCGGCGGGTCGCGGTCGAGGTTGGTGGGGAAGGGGTACCCCTCGGCGCTCGCCGCGATCACGTTCTCCAGCCACCGCTCGCCGGCGCCCTCGCCCCGCCGCCTGAGGAGCACCGGGTAGACGGCGCCCGCCACGGCCTCGCGGTCCACCGTCTCCATCGCCCGGCCGAACGCCGACGACACCTGGAGCAGGTTGGCCATGCGCCGGATGTCCGCCGAGTGGTTGGCGCCGGCGGCGTGGAACAGCGCCGGGTTGAAGAACACCACGTCGCCCTTGGCGAGCGGCAGCTGCACGTGGTGCTCCTCGAAGTACGCCCGGAACTCCGGGCGCCGCCAGGCGAGATAGCCCGGATCGTACTTCTGCGAGTGCGGCAGGTACAGCGTGGGCCCGGACTCGACGGGCATGTCGCAGTGTGCCACCGCGCCCTGGAGGGTGAGCACGGGGGAGAGGCGGTGCACGTGCGCCGGGTAGGCGGAGGCGGCCTCGTCGGAGAGGAACCCGAGGTGGTAGTCGCGGTGCACGGTCTGCGCGGCGCCGCCCGGGTTCACCACGTTGACCTGGGAGGTGACCTGGTAGCCGGGGCCGAGCCAGGCCGAGGAGACCAGCGCGATCACGTCGTTGGCGTAGTACTCGGCGAACGCCTCCGGGGCGTACAGGGCCGCCTTCTCCAGGGCGTTCCACACCCGGTCGTTGGCGCCCGGCCTGGCGAAGTGGTCGCCGGCACCGGCGCCCGAGGCGCGCTGCTCGGCGATCAGGGCGTCGAACACGGCGGTCGTCCGGTCCACGACCGCCGGGTCGGCGAAGGCCCCGCGGATCACCACGATGCCGGGACCGTCCGCGAACGCGCGCACCAGCTCGGCCTGTACGGCACGGCGGTCGGCGAGGGCGAGCCGGTCGGCGTCGTACAGCAGCACGTTCCGCTCGACGCCACCGGCGTGCGGGTAGGCGTCGAGGCCGGTCGGCTGCTCGACCAGTGCGCGGAAGGAGTCCAGGTCGCAGTCCCGCTCGGACAGCCAGGCGGCCGGCACGGGCGTCCGCTGGTGGGTGGAGGCTGACATGGGGCCGTCCCTTCGGGTCACGGAGCGACGCGGCTGATGTCATTCTTGTCAGTACAAACCCTGCGAACAACCAGCAGCAAGCCATCAAAAACCCCTCAGGAGCGGATGTGGGCCACCCCTTCCCGATCCGGGAAATCGCACGTCAGGCCGGTTTGAGCGAGGCCACGGTGGACCGGGTCCTCAACGGCCGGGGCGGGGTGCGGGAGAGCACCGCGCGGGAGGTGCACCGGGCGATCGCCGACCTCGACCGGCAGCGCACCCAGGTCCGGCTGGTCGGCCGGACGTTCATGGTGGACATCGTGATGCAGTCGCCGGAGCGGTTCTCCACCGCCGTCCGGGCCGCCCTGGAGGCCGAACTGCCCTCCCTGCACCCGGCGGTGGTCCGCTCCCGCTTCCACTTCCGGGAGACGGGCCCGGCGGGGGAGCTGGTCGCGCTCCTCGACCGGATCGGCCGGCGCGGCTCCCAGGGTGTGCTGCTCAAGGCGCCCGACGTTCCCGAGGTGACCGCGGCCGTCGGCCGGCTCGTGGCGGCGGGGGTTCCCGTGGTGACCCTGGTGACGGACCTGCCGGCGAGCGCCCGGATCGGGCACGTCGGCAGCGACAACCGGGCGGCGGGCGCGACCGCCGCCTACCTCATGGGGCAGTGGCTGGGCGACCGGCCCGGCAACGTGCTCACCAGTCTCTCCAGCGGCTCCTTCCGCAACGAGGAGGAGCGCGAGATGGGCTTCCGCGCCACCATGCGCGCCCGGCACCCCGGGCGCAGCCTCGTCGAGATCGCCGAGGGACACGGCCTGGACGCCGCCACCCAGTACGACCTGGTCCGGGCCGCCCTGGAACACGACCCGGAGATCCGCGCGGTCTACTCGATCGGCGGCGGCAACATCGCCACCCTGCGCGCCTTCGAGGACGCCGGGCGGGAGTGCGCGGTGTTCGTGGCGCACGACCTCGACCACGACAACACCCGGCTGCTGCGCGAGCACCGGCTGTCCGCCGTGCTCCACCACGATCTGCGCCACGACCTGCGGGAGGCCTGCCACCTGGTGATGCGCGCCCACGGCGCCCTGCCGCCGGCCGGCCCCACCCTTCCCTCCGCCGTCCAGGTGGTGACCCCCTACAACATGCCGCCCCCGACGACGGCGGGGTGACGGCCGGGCGTGTAACCACGTGCCGTGGGCCGGGCCTGCCTACCGTCGTGTGCATGAGGAATCCGACCCCCGAAGGCGGGCCCGAGCGGCTGGTCGCGCTCGCCGACGGCGTGTTCGCCATCGCCATCACCCTGCTGGTCCTGGACATCTCCGTGCCGCAGGGGCTGGACTCCGAGGAGCTCCACCAGGCCCTGAGCGACCTGCTGCCCAACCTGGGCGCCTACGGGATCAGCCTGGCGGTGCTGGGCGGCTTCTGGCGCGACCACCGGGCGATCTTCCGCACGGTCCGGCAGGTGGACGGGCAGGTGATCTCGCTGACCGTGCTCGGTCTGGGCCTCGCGGCACTGCTGCCGTTCCCGACCGCGCTGGTCTCCGAGTACGGCGACGAAAGCGTCTCGGTGATCATCTACGCGGTGACGGTGGCTTCGCTCGGCGCCGTCCACCTGGCGCTGGCCGTCCTCGTCGCCCGGCGCCCCCGGCTGCGCGGCGGAGCCGCACCCGTGCGGGACGAGGTGCTCTACGCCGTCGACCTGGGGGCGACGGTGGCGGTTTTCCTGGTGACCGTCCCGCTCGCCCTGGCCGTCGGGCCCGCCGCCATGTGGTGGTGGCTGGTGCTGGTGCCGGTGAAGGTGTGGCTGGGCCGGCGCGAGAACGCCCGGTCGGAGTGACCGCTCCTTTTCTTCGCCCCCGCCGCCCCTTCCCGTCCCTGGGGGCTGCGCCCCCAGCCCCCCTCGCGCAGTTCCCCGCGCCCCTTCAGGGGCGCGGGGAACTGCGCGAGCAACCACCCACCCACCCGCACATCGGGGTCAAAGGGGCAGCGCCCCTTGAGGACGATGGGGGTACCTCCCGCTCGAGCGAAGTCGAGAGTGGGGGAGGGACGGGGCGGCGGGGGCGAGAGAAAGGCAGGGCGCACGCCCGGATGCTCGTTCGCGGCCACCGCGTCTCACCTGCGCAAACCCCCCGACTGGACAGTCACCCCGTGCCACCGCCGGAGGCACCGGGTGCCGACTTTCTCGGGATCGAGAGATTTTGCCCCTCAACCCTTTGATCGATCATCGATCAGCGAGTTACAGTCGCCAGCGGGCTTGCACCCGAGCCCTCCGCCCTGTCCTGCCAAAGACACAAGGGCACCCCCCTTCGACTGAGGAAGGCGGCGACATGACGACCGACCCCAACGCCATCCAGCCGAGCGAGCTCGACCAGCTCCCGGACCGCGACCCCGAGGAGACCGCCGAGTGGCAGGCCTCCCTGGACGCCGTCACCGAGGCGGCCGGGCCGCACCGTGCCGCGTACCTGATGCGCCGCACGCTGGAGCGTGCCGAGGGAGCCGGCCTCGCGCTGCCGAAGCTCCTCGAGACGGACTACGTCAACACCATCCCCACCGCCGCCGAGCCCGCCGTGGACGGCGACGAGGCGCTGGAGCAGCGGATCACCGCCTGGAACCGCTGGAACGCGGCGGCCATGGTGACCCGCGGCAGCAAGTACGGCGTCGGCGGCCACATCGCCACCTTCGCCTCCGCGGCCTGGCTGTACGAGACCGGCTTCAACCACTTCTTCCGCGGCAAGGAGGGTGACGGCTCCGGCGACCAGCTCTACATCCAGGGCCACGCCTCCCCCGGCATCTACGCCCGCGCCTTCCTCGACGGCCGGATCGGCGAGGAGCAGCTCGACAACTTCCGCCGCGAGGCGGGCGGCAACGGCCTGCCGTCGTACCCGCACCCGCGCCGCCTCCCCTGGCTGTGGGAGTTCCCGACCGTGTCGATGGGCCTCGGCCCCATCTCCGCGATCTACCAGGCGCGCTTCAACCGCTATCTGACCAGCCGCGGCATCAAGGACGTCTCCGACTCCCACGTGTGGGCGTTCCTCGGCGACGGCGAGATGGACGAGCCCGAGTCGACGACCGCGCTCACCCTCGCCTCCCGCGAGCAGCTCGACAACCTGACCTTCGTCATCAACTGCAACCTGCAGCGCCTCGACGGTCCGGTCCGCGCCAACTTCAAGATCGTGCAGGAGCTGGAGGCCCAGTTCCGCGGCGCCGGCTGGAACGTCATCAAGACCCTGTGGGGCACGGCGTGGGACGAGCTGTTCCGGCTCGACACCACCGGCGCCCTCGTACGACGCCTCCGCGAGGTACCCGACGCGCAGGTGCAGACGTACCAGACGCGCGACGCCGCCTACATCCGCGAGGACTTCTTCGGCAAGGACCCGGCGCTCGTCGAGATGGCGAAGCTGCTGGGCGACGACAAGATCCTCGAGTGCTTCCACCTCTCGCGCGGCGGCCACGAGTCCCGCAAGGTGTACGCCGCGTACAAGGCCGCGCTCGCCCACAAGGGCGCGCCGACCGTGATCCTGGCACAGACGGTCAAGGGACACACCCTCGGTGAGGGCTTCGCCTCCAAGAACGCCAACCACCAGATGAAGAAGCTGACGGTGGACGAGTTCAAGGCGATGCGCGACCGGCTCGAACTGCCGATCTCGGACGCCCAGTTCGTCGACGGCCAGGTCCCCTACGTCCACCCGGGCGCCGACTCCCCCGAGGTCCGTTACCTCCAGGAGCGCCGTGCCGCCCTCGGCGGTCCGGCCCCGGCCCGCCGCGTGCACCCGGTGGCCCCGCTGCCCCAGCCCGCCGACAAGGCGTTCGCCGCCTTCGACAAGGGCTCCGGCTCGCAGAACGTGGCCACCACCATGGCGTTCGTCCGCCTGGTCAAGGACCTGGTCCGCGACAAGGAGACCGGCAGGCGCTGGGTGCCGATCGTCCCCGACGAGGCGCGCACCTTCGGCATGGAGAGCCTCTTCCCGTCCCTCGGCATCTACTCGCCGATGGGCCAGACGTACGAGCCGGTCGACCGCGACCAGCTCATGTACTACAAGGAAGCCAAGAACGGCCAGATCTTCAACGAGGGCATCACCGAGGCCGGTGCCATGGCCGAGTTCGTCGCCGCCTCGACGTCGTACGCGACGCACGGCGAGACGATGATCCCGTTCTACATCTACTACTCGATGTTCGGCTGGCAGCGCACCGGCGACCAGATGTGGCAGCTCGGCGACCAGCTCGGCCGCGGCTTCCTGGTCGGCGCCACGGCCGGCCGTACGACGCTGACGGGCGAGGGCCTGCAGCACGCCGACGGCCACTCGCCGGTCATCGCCGCGACCAACCCGGCGGCACTGACGTACGACCCGGCGTTCGCGTACGAGATCGGCGTCATCGTCAAGGAGGGTCTGCGCCGGATGTTCGGCGAGGCCCTGCCGGACGAGGACCAGAACGTCTTCTACTACCTGACGGTCTACAACGAGCCGCTGCCGCAGCCCGCCAAGCCGTCGGCCGCCGGTGTCGACGAGGGCATCGTCAAGGGCCTGTACCGCTTCAACACGGCGGAGTCCGCGGGCCTGTCCCCGGCCGCGAACGCGCCGCGGATCCAGCTCCTCGGCTCCGGTACGGCGATCCACTGGGCGCTGAAGGCGCAGAAGCTGCTCGCCGAGGAGTGGGGCGTGGCCGCCGACGTGTGGTCCGCCACCTCGTGGACCGAGCTGCGCCGGGACGCCATGGAGGCGGACGAGGCGCTGCTGCGCGGCGAGGACCGGGTGCCGTTCGTCCGGCAGGCGCTGCAGGGCGCCGAGGGTCCGGTGCTCGCGGTCTCCGACTACATGCGCCAGGTCCCGGACCAGATCGCGCAGTGGGTCGAGCAGGACTACTCGTCGCTGGGCGCCGACGGCTTCGGTCTGTCGGACACCCGTGACGCGGCCCGCCGCCACTTCGGTGTCGACGCCGAGTCGATCGTCGTCGCGGCCCTGGCGCAGCTCGCCCGCCGTGGTGAGGTCCAGGCCGCGTCCGTGAAGGAAGCGCGCGCGAAGTACGGCCTGTGACGGCTTGATCATGCAGGAGGCCCCCGCCTACTCGGCGGGGGCTTCTTGCATGATGGGCGCATGCGCGCTGCCCGGCTGATCAAGATGGTGCTGCTGCTCCAGTCCCGGCCCTCCATGACCGCCGCCGAGCTGGCACGGGAGCTGGAGGTGTCGGAGCGGACGGTCACCCGGGACGCGCAGGCGCTGTCGGAGGCCGGGGTGCCGGTGTACGCGGACCGGGGGCGGATCGGGGGCTACCGGCTGGTCGGCGGGTACCGGACGCGGCTGACGGGGCTGGCGCGCGGGGAGGCGGAGGCGCTGTTCCTGTCCGGGGTGCCGGGGGCGCTGCGTGAGATGGGGCTGGAGGACGCGGCGTCGGCGGCCCGGCTGAAGGTGTCGGCGGCCTTGCTGCCGTCCCTGCGGGACGCCTCCCGTACGGCGGCGCAGCGGTTTCATCTGGACGCGCCGAACTGGTTCCACGAGCCGGACACGCCTGAGCTGCTGCCGGCGGTCGCGGACGCCGTGTGGGACGACCGGCGGGTCACCGCCCGGTACCGGCGTGACGGCGGCGAGGTGGAGCGGGAGCTGGAGCCGTACGGGCTCGTGCTCAAGGCGGGGGTCTGGTACCTGTGTGCGCGGGTTTCCGGGCGGGGGTCCTTCCGGGTGTACCGGATCGACCGGTTCACGGCGGTGGAGGCGGGCGCGGAGCGTTTCGAGCGGGCGGAGGACTTCGATCTGCCGGCGTTCTGGGGGGAGCGGGCGGAGCAGTTCGCGCGGTCGATCCTGCGGGCGGAGGTCGTGGTGCGGCTGTCGGCGGAGGGGGTGCGTCGGCTGCCCTGCGCCGTGGACGCGGTCGCGGCGCGGGAGGCGTTGGAGCGGGCGGGGGAGCCGGACGGGGGCGGGTGGGTGACGGTGACTCTGCCGGTGGAGTCCGAGGAGGTCGCCCATGAGCAGCTGACGGCGTTGGGGGCGGAGGTGGAGGTGCTGGCGCCGCCGTCCCTGCGGGAGCGGTTCGTGGCGGGGGCCGTGCGGCTGGCGGAGCTGTACGGGTGCTGAGAACACGGTGCTGAAAGGGGGGCCCTTTTCGATTCCCTGGTGCGGGAGAGTGCCCTCCGGGGTTTTCGCCCCCGCCGCCCCTTCCCTTCCCGTCCCTGGGGGCTTCGCCCCCAGACCCCCGTGCGCAGTTCCCCGCGCCCCTCTGTGCGCCCACGCGGCGGAGCCGCATGTCGACACAGCCCCGCGCCCCTCTGTGCGCCCACGCGGCGGAGCCGCATGTCGACACGGCCCCGCGCCCCTTCGCGCATCCCCTTGTGCGCTGCGGGTGCGTCTGTGCGGCGTAGGGTCGATGCTTGTCCTCGTGATGGACGAGACGGAGTTCTGGGAGCTGGTGGACGCCGCCCGTGAGGACGCCGGGGGTGATCCCGAGGAGCAGGCCGATCTGTTGGTGGAGCGGCTGCTGCGGCTGGACCCGGAGGCGGTTCTGGACTTCGCCCGTCACTTCGAGTCCCGGTACCACCGCGCCTACCACTGGGATCTGTGGGGCGCCGCCTGGGTGCTGCTGGACGGGGCGAGCGACGACGCCTTCGACTACTTCCGGTGCTGGCTGATCGGCCAGGGCCGGGAGGTGTTCGAGGGGGCGCTGCACGACCCGGACGCGCTGGCCGGCCTGCTGGACGACTTCGACGAGGAGGTCGACGGCGACGGCGAGGACCTCGGTTACGCGGCGGACGAGGCGTACGAGCAGCTCACCGGGACGGTGGCGCCCGACCTCGACCTGCCCCCGGCTCCCGCGGAGCCGGAGGGCACGCCGCTCGACTTCGAGAACGAGGCCCTGCTCGCCGAACGCTACCCGCGGCTGTGGGAGCGGTTCGGGGGCTGAGCGGCGGGCTCGGTCACAGGCGCCGGTGAGGGCTCGGCGCGTGGCGCAGGGGCGCGGCGTTGGCCTGCATGAGGGCGGCGGCGGTGTGGGCCGCCGGGCCCAGGACGACGGCGGCTGCGGCGCACAGGGCCGTCCAGGGGCGGCGCAGGGCGTCCGCCCAGGTGGTACTTCGGTCGGGCGTGTCGTTCATGGGACCTGCTCTTCGTTCCGTGTGTTGCGTGTGTTCCGTGTGTCGTTGTCGTTCCGTACGGCGGTCTGGGTGTCGTCGGGCACGGTCTCCCCGGTCCCGCGTCCCTGGAGGCGGGCCGCCAGGGTCCTGATCTCCGGGAGGCGGGCCTTGAGGGCGGCGCCCGGGCAGTCGGTCATGTAGCCGTCGCTGTGGCCGGCGACGGTGGGCAGGACGGCGGTGGTGCCGGCCGCGTAGCGGCTGCCGCCGTTGCTGGAGACCAGCCGGACGTCGGCGCGCGGGTCGGTGCCGGACGTGCCGAGCTTCCAGGCGGCCACGGCGGCGATCGCGCGCAGCATCGCCTGCGGCACCTCCGCCCCCTCGGTGAAGGTGCCGAGGGCGGCGATCCCGGTGGTGCGGTGGTTGAAGCCCTGGGTGTGGGCGCCGGTGACGGGGCGGTCGGTGCCGCCCGCGCGGCCCTCGTAGACGGTGCCGCAGCGGTCGACGACGAAGTTGTAGCCGAGGTCGTCCCAGTCGCGGGCGCCGGTCTGTCCTTCGTACAGGCCCCGGATGATGCCGGGGGCGTCGGCGCAGTCGTAGCCGTTGGGCGAGTCGGTGTGGTGGACGAAGACGGCGACGACCTCGTCGTCGTAGCGCGGCGGCGGCTGTTCCCGCTCGGTGTCGCCCAGCCAGACGGAGCGGGGTACGACGGCCGGCGCCGGCGCCCGATGGGCGGCCGCGGCCCGCGCGGCGCCGCGCGCGGCGGAGTTCTCCGCGGCGTGCTCGACGCCGTAGGCGCACAGCACCAGGGCGACCGCGGCGGCCACGCCCGGCAGACAGCCGAGCGGCGCCGTGACGGCCCGCGGCAGGCGCGGGGAGCCGGGCCCGCCGGGTATCCGGGGGGAGCGGCGTCTCCGCGCTCCGCGCGGTCTCCTGGGGACACGCATGGTCCCACTGTGGGCAGGTCCTCCCGGGTCCGCGATCCGTGCTGCGCCACCCGGTGGAACCATCGTCTCGGTCCGCGACGTTCTCCCGGGTACACGCGCGCGTGGCCGCATTCCCGCGGCCGTCGCGCGCGTGGCTGATCACCGGGCCCCTCCCCCACGTACTGATGGGCCGGTGGTCCCGAGAGAAAGGCGGCGTGCGTGGACCTGCTCGACATCCTGCTGTTGCTGGTCGTCCTGGCCTACGCGGCGTCCGGTTACCGGCGCGGGCTGCTGGCGGGCTGTGTCTCGCTGGCCGGTTTCGTGGGCGGTGCGGTCGTGGGCGTGTGGATCCTGCCGTGGGTGATGGACCTGGTGACGCCGGGGACGACCCGGGCGACGGTGACGGCCGTGTTCACGGTGCTGCTGCCGGCCGTGACGGGCCACGAGCTGGCGGGACGGCTGGCGCTCAGACTGCGGCGGGAGCTGGACCGGGGCCCGCTGCGGGTGGCGGACGGGGCCGGCGGGGCGGTGGCCAACTCGGTGGCCGTGCTGATCGTGGCGTGGGTGGTGGCGAGTGTGCTGGGCGCCTCCTCCTCCCCGCTGGTGACGTCGGCGATCCGGGACTCGCGGCTGCTGGGCGCGGTGCAGGACGTGATGCCGGACACCACCCCGGGCTGGTTCTCCCGGGCCACGTCGGCGCTGACCGAGGCGGGTTTCCCGCAGGTCTTCAACCCGTTCGAGAACGAGTCGACCGCCGAGGTCGCCGCGCCCACCGGCGACAGCGTCACCGCGGCGGCCACCCGGGCCGCGCAGCGCGGCACGGTGAAGGTCGAGGGCGTGACGGGCACCCAGGGCCGCGAGGGCAGCGGCTTCGTGTACGCGACGGAGCACGTGATGACCAACGCCCATGTGGTGGCCGGCATCGACGGGCCGACCGTGCGCGTGGGCGGGGTGGGACGGACGTACGAGGCACGGGTGGTGCTCTTCGACCCGCGCAAGGACGTGGCCGTGCTGTACGTGCCGGAGCTGCGGGCTCCCGTCCTGGAGTTCGACGACGACGCCGGCCGCGGCGACTCGGCGGTCGTCGCGGGCTACCCGCAGGACGGCGACCTCAACCTGCAGGCGGCGACGGTCGCCGGCCGGCTCCAGGCCCGGGGGCAGAACATCTACAACGACGCGGTGGTCACCCGCGAGATCTACTCGATCCGCTCGACCGTCCGCCCCGGCAACTCCGGCGGCCCGCTGCTGACCACCGAGGGCCGGGTGTACGGCGTGGTGTTCGCGCGTTCCACCTCGGACGCGGAGACCGGTTACGTGCTGACGGCGGACGAGGTGGCGGACGAAGCCGAGCGCGCGGCGGACGCGACGGCGCCGGTGGACACCGGGGAGCCGGTGACCTCGTAGGCCCTGTCAGGGCCGGTCAGAGCAGCGACCGGCCCATCATGACGTCGTCGACGTACTCGCCCCCGACGAAGAACTCCCCCGGCTGCACGCCCTCCACGACGAAGCCCTCGGACTCGTACAGCGCCCGGGCGGCGGTGTTGTGGCCGAGCACGCGCAGGGTGATCCGGCGGGCGCCGCGCTCCCGTGCCTCCGCGACGGCGGCCCGCACCAGGGCCCGCCCCACGCCCAGACCGCGCGCCTCCTCGGCGACGGCGAGACCGCGGATCTGCCGTACGTGCGCGTTGCTGGCGAGTTCGGTGGCGAAGCCGAGACGGACGTAACCCACGACCCGGCCCCCGTGCTCGGCGACACGATGGTCCCGGGGCCCGGACCGCTCGCTGAAGAACCAGTCGTACGACGGCCGCGGGGTGACGGCGTGCAGGGTGGACCAGGTCTCGCGGTCGAGACGGGCCAGTTCCCCCTCGTCGTCGGGACGGGCGACACGTATGGACGGCTCGGACATGAGCGCCACTGTACGGGCGGCTCGCGTCGCCCGGCCGTGATTTCCGTGCCGCGAGGGGCAGGATGGACGGCATGGAACGTTCCCGAATCGCGGTGGCCGGTGCGTCCGGGCTCATCGGTGGCGCGCTGGCCCGGTCCCTGACGGCGGACGGGCACGAGGTGGTCCGGCTGGTGCGGCGCGCGCCGCGGGCGGCGGGCGAGGTCCGGTGGGACCCGGAGCGCGGGTCGGTGGACGCGGACGGTCTCGCCGGGTGCGACGCGGTGGTCAATCTGGCGGGCGCCGGGGTCGGCAGCCGGCGCTGGACGGCGGAGTACAAGGCGCGGATCAGGGCCAGCCGGGTCGGGGGCACGACCGCGCTCGCCGAGGCCGTCGCCGGGCTGCCCGAGGACGTACGGCCCCGGGTGTTCCTCAACGGCAGCGCGATCGGCTACTACGGCGAGACCGGCGACCGGACGGTGGACGAGAGCGCGCCGCCGGGCGAGGGCTTCCTGCCGGAGCTGTGCGTCGAGTGGGAGGCGGCCGCGGCACCGGCGCGGGAGGCGGGCGTACGGACGGTGTTCGCGCGCACCGGGCTGGTGGTGGCGCGCGAGGGAGGGGCGTGGGGCAGGCTCTTCCCCCTCTTCCGGGCCGGGCTGGGCGGACGGATGGGCGACGGGCGCCAGTACTGGTCGTTCATCGCCCTGCACGACGAGGTGGCGGCCCTGCGCCACCTCCTCGACACCGAGGGGCTGTCCGGGCCGTTCAACCTGACCGCGCCGCATCCGGTGACCAACCGTGAGATCACCGGGGCGATGGCGCGCGTGCTGCGCCGGCCGGCGGTGTTCGCGGTGCCGGCACCGGTGCTGCGGACGGTGCTCGGGGAGATGGCCGGGGACGTCCTCGGCAGCGCCCGGGTGCTGCCGGCACGGCTGCTGGAGTCAGGCTTCCGGTTCGCGTTCCCCCGGATCGAGGGGGCGGTCCGGGCGGCGCTGTGAGCGCGCGGGCGGGAAGGCGGGCCCGCGGAGAAGCGGGAGGGCACACGGGCGGGAAGGCCGGCCCGCGGAGAAGCGGGAGGGCACGCCCACGGGAATGCGGGAGGGCACACGGGCGGGAAGGCCGGCCCGCGGAGAAGCGGGAGGGCACGCCCGCGTAGAAGCGGGAAGGTGCGCACGCATGACCACGGTCTGCCCGGAACCGATCCGGCTCTGAGCCCTCTGCGACCACATCGTGCCCACCCGGCGTGCGTATGCGACCGTCGTGCGCCCGTGCTCTGTCCATGCGCGACTGACCAGGCACTCGGCCACGGCCCTAACCTCGATCCGAACTCGGGTATCCCCGGGGCCCGTTGAGGGCATGACGTCTCCAGCGCCCGCGCAACCTCGAGGAGGGGCACGTGCTTGAGCCCACGTACCAGGCGGACGTCGTCGTCGTGGGAGCCGGGGTCGCCGGACTCTCCGCGGCACGACGACTGACCAGCGCAGGAGTCACCACCCTGGTCCTGGAGGCCGCCCATGAGGTGGGCGGCCGGATGGCGACCGAGAAGGTCGACGGTTTCCGGCTCGACCGGATCGGACGGCTGCTGTCCACGGCGTATCCCGAACTACGGCCGGCCTCGGGCCTCGACGGGCTGGTGCTGCGGCCCTTCGCGCCCGGTGTCCTGCTGCACAGCGACGGACGGCACCACCGTGCGGGCGTGCAGCCGGGCGCGAGGGGGGCGCGGAGCGCGAGGGGCGCGCTCCATGCCGTGCGCGCCCTGGCGAGCGCCCCACGGCCGGGTGGCGGGCCCAGAAGGCCGGTGGCCGTGCCCGGACGGCAGGTGTCCGTGCCCCGCAGCCGCACCGGCGCCCCCCTGGGCACGGCGGTCGACCAGGCCCGTCTGGGCGCCGCGTTCAGCAAACTCGCGGGCACGCCGGTGGAACGGCTGCTGGCCCGGCCCGAGACGACGGCGGCCGAGGCGCTGCCGGCCCGGGGCCTGCCCGCCCGCACCATCGACGGCTTCCTGCGCCCTCTCCTCGCCGCCCTGCTGTGCGACCCGGACCTCACCACGTCCAGCCGGTGCGCGGATCTGGCGCTGCGGGCGTTCGCGAGCGGACGGCTGTGTGCGCCGGAGGGCGGTGCGGAGGCGCTGCCGCGGCAGTTGGCGCGGACGCTGCCGCCGGGCACGGTGCGCACGGGGGTGCGGGTCACCTCCGTGTCGACGACCTCGGTGACCACCGCGGAGCACGGGGAGTTCCGGTGCGGCGCGGTGCTGATCGCGACCGGGGCGCGGGCCGCCGCCGAGCTGCTGCCCGGGCTGCGGGTGCCGGACTTCCACCCCGTGACGGTGGTGCACCACAGCGTCGACGAGGTCCCGGGGACCGGTGCCTCGCTGCTGCTCGACGCCGAGCGGGGCGGGCCGGTGGCGCACACGGCGGTCGTCAGCCGGGTCGACCCGTCCAGGGCCCCGGCCGGGCGCACGCTGGTCAGCTCGACGGTCCTGGGGCCTCCGGTGCCGGGGGTGGACACTGCCGTACGCATGCATCTGGCCCGGCTGTACGGGGTGTCGACGGCGCGCTGGGAGACGCTGGGTGTGTACCACACGGCGGAGGCGGTGCCGGTGATGCGGCCGCCGCACGATCTGCGGCGGCCGGTGCGGTTGCTGGCGGGGCTGTACGTGTGTGGTGATCACCGGGACACCGGGACGGTGCAGGGGGCGTTGCACTCGGCGCACCGGGCGGCTGCGGCGATCCTGACGGATCTGGGGGCGGGGCGGTCGATGCACCGGGCGGAGCCCGTGCCGAGCGCTCGCGCGGCGTGAGCCGGGGGGGGGCGGGTGCGGCACTTCGCGGGTGCCCCGCGCGGGTGTGGGCCGGGGGTGGTCGCGCGGCCCGGCGCTTGCGTGGTGCCGTCGCGCCCACCCGTGCCGCCCCAGCGGCACGACTGCCCGCGGGAGCGGAGCAGGCAAAGGCGGCACGGCTGCCCGCCGGGGGGCGGCGCGGCTGCCCGCCGGGGGGCGGAGCAGGCAAAGGCGGCACGACTGCCCGCCGGGGGGCGGCGCGGCTGCCCGCCCCCGCGGATGCCGCGCGGGTTCAGCCGTACGCCGCGACCCTGTCGCGGTACGTGCGTACGGGGGCCGCGTCCCGGTACGGCTCCAGTCTGCGCTCGAAGTCCCGGACGTACTCGACGGCTCGGACCGAGCGCATCTCCGCCGCCGCCCCGGCCGCCTCGGCGGCCAGCTGGCACGCCTGGTCCAGCTCCCCCAGCCCGAGCCGGGCGGTCGCCAGCACCACCCGGCAGAAGAGCCGGCTGCGGGCGTACCCCGGCGCCCGCAGCTGCAGCGACCGCTCCGCGTGCTGCGCGGCGGCCCGGAACTGCTGCAGATCCCGGTGGCAGTGCCCGAACTCGTCGGCGAGCTGCGCCTCGTCGAAGAAGCGCGCCCAGTACGGAACCTCGTCACCGGGCCGCGCGCCCTCCAGCGCCCGCTCCGCGCGCACCAGCGCCGCCGTACAGGCCCGCACCTCCCCCAGCACCCCGTGCCCCCGCGCCTCGGCCGCGTGCAGCAGCGCCTGCACGACCGGCGGGCCCGACCCGCCCGCCCCCTGCTGGGCGACCCGCGCGAGCTGCACGGCCTCCCGCCCGTGCCCGAGGTAGACGGCCTGCCGGCTCATGGTGACCAGGACGTACGCACCGTACGGCCGGTCCCCCGCCGCCTGCGCCAGCCGCAGCGCCTGCACGAAGTACCGCTGCGCGAGCCCGTGCGCCGCGATGTCGTACGACGTCCACCCGGCCAGCCGCGTCAGATCCGCGGCGGCCGCGAACAGCCGGCGCCCGGTCTGCTCGCCGTACGTGCCGCGCAGCATCGGCTCGCACTCGTGCTCCAGGTACCGCACGAGGGCCTGGCGGGCGTGCCCGCCGCCGTACGCGTCGTCGAGCGTGCGGAACAGCTCGCCGACCGAACGCAGCGCCGCGATGTCACCGCCGGTGACCCGGTGGCCCGGACCGCGTTCGGCCGTGGCACGCCGGCGTGTGAGCAGTTCGGCCGGCCGGAGCGGCGGCCGGCCCTGCGCCGGGATCCGTACCGGCGGCTCCGCCCGGGCCACCTTCTCGTCCGCCCGCCCGATCAGCCAGTCCCGGCTCGGCACGACCAGCCCCGCCGAGGTGAAGGCGATCTTCCGCAGCTCGGCGTGGCTGCCGGAGTCCTTGCGCCACAGCCCGCTGACGATGTCGACGGCCTCCTCGGGGGTGGCGGCGAACTCCAGCCCCGCGTAGACCGGAGCACAGGCGTCCAGCCCCAGGTCCTGGGCGGTCAGCCGCCGCCCCAGGCGCCGGGTGAAAACCTCGGCGATCAGCGCCGGTGTCGTACCGCGGGGCTGCTGCCCGCGCAGCCAGCGGGTGACGGACGTCTTGTCGTATCTCAGGTCGAGCCCGTGTTCGAGACCGAGCTGGTCCACGCGACGGGCGAGTCCCGCGTTGGAGAACCCCGCTTCTGCGATGAGCGCGGCGAGCTGTCGGTTGGGGGTGCGCTGCGCGGGTCGTTCCGTCATCTGCGGTGCGGTCTCCTGCCTTCCGGCTGAGCGAGGTGCCCGGATTGCCTGTGAGCAGCCCTTATGGCCACACGGACGGCGCGAATGTAGCGGAGAGTAAGCACCTGATCGCAGAATTCGACCAGCATTCATCCGATCGTGTGAGGATTGCCCCAAAGCTGACAGCGGGCCCCGACCGGCCCCCGGCCGGCCCCCGCTCGAACGGTCGTACAGTGGCGTGGGCGCGTTTCGTGCCTGACGACCTTCTAGGGAGGCGCTTCGCCATGAGCGATTTGCGGTTCGTGCGGATGGGCTTCGGGGCCGAGGCCGTGGACTACCAGCTGGCCTGGGACGAGCAGCGCCGGGTGCACGCGGCACGGTTCGCCGACGAGGTGCCCGACACCGTGATCCTCCTGGAGCACCCCCCGGTCTACACGGCCGGCCGGCGCACCGCGGAGAGCGAGCGCCCCCTCGACGGCACCCCGGTCATCGACGTGGACCGCGGCGGCAAGATCACCTGGCACGGCCCCGGCCAGCTCGTGGGCTACCCGATCCAGAAGCTGCCCCGCCCGGTGGACGTGGTCGCGCACGTCCGCCGCCTGGAGGAGGCCCTGATCCGCACCTGCGCGGAGTTCGGCCTGGAGACCACCCGGGTCGAGGGCCGCAGCGGGGTGTGGGTGCTGGGCGATCCGGTGGAGCAGCGCCCCGCGCTCGGCGGACTCTCCCTGGACTTCGACCCCCGGCTCACCGACGACGAGTTCGACCCCCGCCTCAACGGCCCGGAGTACGCGCCCTCCAACGCCGGCCAGCGCCGCGAGGACCGCAAGATCGCCGCGATCGGCATCCGGGTGGCCAAGGGCGTCACCATGCACGGCTTCGCGCTGAACGTGAACCCCGACAACAAGTGGTTCGACCGGATCATCCCGTGCGGCATCCGCGACGCGGGCGTCGCCTCCCTGGCGAACGAGCTGGGCCGCGACATCACGATCGCCGAGGTGCTCCCCGTGGCGGAACGCCACCTCCGGGACATCCTGGAGAACGCGGAACCGAAGCCCCGGGTCATCGAGAAGACACCGGCGTAGAAACAGCCCGTCCAGGGCCGGAGCGGGGACCTGGGGCGGCAGCCCCGGCGGCCCCGGCACCCGCGCCGGGTTTCAAATCAACGGGCGTACCCTTGAGCACGCCGAAGAATCAATCGCTAGGGAGCCGGTCGTGTCCGCAGTCGCACCCGACGGACGCAAGATGCTGCGCCTGGAGGTCCGCAACAGCCAGACCCCCATCGAGCGCAAGCCCGAGTGGATCAAGACCCGGGCGAAAATGGGCCCCGAGTACTCCAAGATGCAGAACCTCGTCAAGAGCGAGGGGCTGCACACGGTCTGCCAGGAAGCCGGCTGTCCGAACATCTACGAGTGCTGGGAGGACCGCGAGGCGACCTTCCTCATCGGCGGCGACCAGTGCACCCGGCGCTGCGACTTCTGCCAGATCGACACCGGCAAGCCCGAGGCGCTGGACCGTGACGAGCCGCGCCGCGTGGGCGAGTCGGTCGTCACCATGGACCTGAACTACGCCACCATCACCGGCGTCGCCCGCGACGACCTGGAGGACGGCGGCGCCTGGCTGTACGCGGAGACCGTGCGCCAGATCCACGCGCAGACGGCGGAGCGCGCGGACGGCCGCACCAAGGTCGAGCTGCTCGCCCCCGACTTCAACGCGGTCCCCGAGCAGTTGGAGGAGGTCTTCTCCTCCCGCCCCGAGGTGTTCGCGCACAACGTCGAGACGGTCCCCCGGATCTTCAAGCGGATCCGCCCCGGCTTCCGCTACGACCGCTCCCTGAAGGTCATCACCGACGCCCGTGACTACGGCCTGGTCACCAAGTCGAACCTGATCCTCGGCATGGGCGAGACCCGCGAGGAGGTCAGCGACGCGCTGAAGCAGCTGCACGACGCGGGCTGCGAGCTGGTCACCATCACGCAGTACCTGCGGCCCTCCGTGCGCCACCACCCCGTGGAGCGCTGGGTGAAGCCGCAGGAGTTCGTGGAGCTGAAGGAGGAGGCCGAGCAGATCGGCTTCTCCGGTGTGATGTCCGGCCCGCTGGTCCGCTCCTCGTACCGCGCCGGCCGCCTGTACCGGATGGCGGTCGAGAAGCGGGGCGCGTACGTGGCCTCGCAGGCCGTCTGAGCCCCGCAGCAGCCCGGACCGAGCGCGTGTGAATTCACGCACAAGGCCCTACCGGTCAGTAATGGCCGAGACCGCGCG
Source organism: Streptomyces sp. NPDC051740 (assembly GCF_044453165.1). Classification (NCBI taxonomy): domain Bacteria; kingdom Bacillati; phylum Actinomycetota; class Actinomycetes; order Kitasatosporales; family Streptomycetaceae; genus Streptomyces; species Streptomyces sp. NPDC051740. The sequence goes on from NZ_JBITCL010000012.1 coordinate 121,998, forward strand.
GTCCCGACCGTCCTCGCAGATGAGGGCACAGGTCGGGGCCGCGTCGGCGTTCCGGACCCTCCCACCGAGGCTTCATGCCTGTTTGACCGGCCGGTCACGCCCTGGTAACACCAGTCAGTGAGCCTGGAATCACAGCACGTACACCCCTACCCGCCGGCACCGAGGGAGACCTCCACCATGCAGGCCGCGCCCGTCCGCGCCACCGCCATCCCGTCCTTCACCACCGCGCTGCGCGCCGTCGAGTCGCTGCTGATGAGCGGCGGCCAGCGCACCGCCCGCCGCAACGCCTGGACCTCGGTGCTGGAGGACCGCCGTCGCGCCAGGGACCGGGTCGAGGCGCAGCGCGTCCTCGACCAGACCCCGGGCACCCCGCCCCTGAGCGCTCCGTCCCTGCCGACCCGCCCCTGACCTACCGCCCCCCGCGGGGACACGTAGACTTCATGGCATGGCGAGGAAGGAAACCGCAGCGGACGCTGCGAACCCCGGGCGACTGAAGCAGATCGCCCTGACCTACAAGATGACCCGCAGGGCCGACAAGAAGATCGGTCTTGTACTCGCGGCTGTCGGAATCGTCACCTTCGGTGTCTTCCTTGCGATCGGTTTCTTGATCGGGCACCCCATCTATCTCGGCATCCTGGGCCTCCTGCTCGCCTTCCTCGCGACGGCGATCGTCTTCGGGCGCAGGGCCGAGCGGGCCGCCTTCGGGCAGATGGAGGGACAGCCGGGCGCCGCCGCGGCCGTGCTCGACAACATCGGCCGGGGCTGGACGACGACCCCCGCGGTGGCGATGAACCGCAACCAGGACGTGGTGCACCGCGCGGTCGGCAAGGCCGGCATCGTGCTGGTCGCCGAGGGCAACCCGAACCGGGTGAAGAGCCTGCTGGCCGCCGAGAAGAAGAAGATGAACCGCATCGTCGCGGACGTCCCGGTGCACGACCTGATCGTGGGCACCGGCGAGGGCCAGGTCGAGCTGAAGAAGGTCCGTACGACCATGCTCAAGCTGCCCCGCGTGCTCACCGGTCCGCAGGTCACCGCGACCAACGACCGGCTGCGCGCCCTGGGCGACCTGATGAGCAACATGCCGCTGCCGAAGGGCCCGATGCCCAAGGGCATGAGACTGCCGAAGGGCGGCGGCCCGAGGGGCCGCTGACCCACCCTTTCCTCTACGACGACGGGGGCGCCGGAATCGGATTCCGGCGCCCCCGTCGTCGTGTCCCGTCGGAAGCGGCCGTCAGATCCGCACCTCGACCGTGCGGGCCAGCCGGTCGTGCAGTCCGCGGCCGTCACGGTCCCAGACGAGGGCGGGGACGGCCAGGCACAGCAGCACCGAGCGCACCAGCCCGCGCAGCGGCTGGATCCGGCCGCTGCCGAGGGCGACCACCCGCAGCCCGAGCAGACGCTTGCCGGGGGTGAAGCCGACCGTGCCGACGGTGAGGACGCTCAGCACGAGGAACACCAGCAGCGCCCAGTTGCTGGTCGCCTGCCCCTCATAGCCCTCGGTGATCAGACCGTATGCGATCAGGACGCACAGACCCCAGTCCACGGCGAGGGCGCCGAGCCTGCGGCCGGGTCCCGCGATCGAGCCCGGTCCGTTCTCCGGCAGCCCCAGCTGCTCGCCCCGGTAGCCGAACTCGGCACCGGCGTCCTCCAGGGCCGCGCGGGGCCCCGAGAGCCATGATCCGATTGCTTGCCTGTTGTCCACCCGTCCACGGTACTGCGCCCGGATATGACCACAGGACGGCGGGGTGCGCCGGGGCTACCGTGGGAGAGAGCCCGGTTAACTTGTGCGAAACAAATGGGTCACGCCCGGGAAATGACCCGTCCCTAGGGTCGAGGGGAGCGTGTGCCGGTCGCACCGGCCACACGAACGATCTACCACCCCGGCGGGACGGTCGGGAGTAGGAGGAGCTGGATGTTCCAGAACGCCGACGACGCCAAGAAGTACCTCGCGGACGAGGACGTCAAGTTCATCGACGTCCGGTTCTGCGACCTCCCGGGTGTGATGCAGCACGTCACCATTCCTGCCGAGGCGTTCGACCCGGACGAGGAGCTGGCGTTCGACGGATCGTCGATCCGCGGTTTCCAGGCCATCCACGAGTCCGACATGTCGCTGCGCGCGGACCTGTCGACCGCCCGGGTCGACCCGTTCCGCCGTGACAAGACGCTGAACATCAACTTCTTCATCCACGACCCGATCACGGGCGAGGCCTACTCCCGCGACCCGCGCAACGTGGCCAAGAAGGCCGAGGCGTACCTGGCCTCCACCGGGATCGCGGACACCGCGTACTTCGGTCCCGAGGCCGAGTTCTACGTCTTCGACAGCGTCCGCTTCAAGACCTCCGAGAACGAGTCCTTCTACCACATCGACTCCGAGGCGGGCGCCTGGAACACCGGTGCGCTGGAGGACAACCGCGGTTACAAGGTCCGCTACAAGGGCGGCTACTTCCCGGTCCCGCCGGTCGACCACTTCGCCGACCTGCGCGCCGAGATGTCCCTGGAGCTGGCCAAGTCCGGCCTGAAGGTCGAGCGCCAGCACCACGAGGTGGGCACCGCCGGCCAGGCCGAGATCAACTACAGGTTCAACACGCTGCTCGCCGCCGCCGACGACCTGCAGCTCTTCAAGTACATCATCAAGAACGTCGCCTGGCGCAACGGCAAGACCGCGACCTTCATGCCGAAGCCGATCTTCGGTGACAACGGCTCGGGCATGCACGTCCACCAGTCGCTGTGGGCGGGCGGCGAGCCGCTCTTCTACGACGAGCAGGGCTACGCCGGCCTGTCGGACACGGCCCGCTACTACATCGGCGGCATCCTCAAGCACGCGCCGTCGCTGCTGGCCTTCACCAACCCGACGGTGAACTCGTACCACCGTCTGGTGCCGGGCTTCGAGGCCCCGGTGAACCTGGTGTACTCGCAGCGCAACCGCTCCGCCGCGATGCGCATCCCGATCACCGGCTCCAACCCGAAGGCCAAGCGCGTGGAGTTCCGCGCCCCGGACGCCTCCGGCAACCCGTACCTGGCCTTCTCGGCGCTGCTGCTGGCCGGCCTGGACGGCGTCAAGAACAAGATCGAGCCGGCCGAGCCGATCGACAAGGACCTCTACGAGCTGGCTCCCGAGGAGCACGCGAACGTGGCCCAGGTCCCGACCTCCCTCGGCGCGGTCCTCGACCGCCTGGAGGCCGACCACGAGTTCCTCCTCCAGGGCGACGTCTTCACGCCGGACCTGATCGAGACGTGGATCGACTTCAAGCGCACCAACGAGATCGCCCCGCTCCAGCTCCGCCCGCACCCGCACGAGTTCGAGCTGTACTTCGACGTGTGATCGGGCCACGGCGCCCCCGCCTCCGGTTCTCCGGGGCGGGGGCGCCGTCGTGTGTCCGGAAATCTTCCCCCGTCGCGTCCGGAGAGGGATCCTTGGTCTGACACTGCTGTTCGAGAGAAGGTCACGGGGATGTCCGAGCGGGACGACGAGGAGCGGGAGTTCGACATCAAGTGGGCGGACGGCGCCGCACACAAGGAGCCGTCGGCCCGGGCCCGGATGCTCGCCGCCCGCTGGAAGGACAACCCGCCCGGACCGGTCCCGTTCCGCGGCGAACCGGAGTACAGGGGATCGTCCGGCCGCTCGTCGTGGGTGTCGACCGCGGTGGTGCTCGGCTGCGTGGCCGCGGTCATCGTGCTGCTGGGCTACGTCAATTCCCGGGGGGCCTACTGAGGCCTCTCCAGGGCCCGGGCAGGTGCACACTGGACATCGGGACGAGTGCCCGACTGCGAGGTGAGGCAGATGCGCAGCCGCTTCCGGAGCGACCGGGGACTGACCGTGCGGATGGGCACCACGCTTTTCCTGCTCGGTCTGCTGTATGTGGGATTCGTCGCCGCGCTGATCGCGCTGCTGAAGTCCTGGGTGCTGGTCGTGGTGATCGTGGCGCTGTTGTTCGGGGCGCAGTACTGGTTCTCCGACCGGATCGCACTGTTCGCGATGCGCGGCCGGATCGTGGAGCGGGACGACTATCCGGAACTGCACGGAGTGGTCGACCGGCTGTCGGCACTGGCCGACATGCCCAAGCCGGTGGTCGCCGTGTCGGCGATGGAGATGCCGAACGCGTTCGCGACGGGCCGGAATTCCGACAACGCCGTGATCTGCGTGACCTCGGGGCTGCTGCGACGGCTGGAGCCCGCCGAACTGGAGGGCGTGCTGGCGCACGAGCTGTCACACGTGGCGCACAAGGACGTCGCCGTGGTCACGATCGCGTCCTTCCTGGGCGTGATCGCGGGGCTGATCGTGCGTTTCGCCTTCTACTCGCAGCTCTTCGGCGGCGGCCGACGGGACCAGAACACCATGGCCGTCCTGGCGGTCGTCATGGGCGTCTCCGCGGCCGTGTACGCGATCAGCTTCCTGCTGATCCGGGCCCTGTCCCGGTACCGGGAGCTGGCGGCGGACCGGGCCGCCGCCCTGCTCACCGGGCGCCCTTCGGCACTGGCGTCCGCGCTCACCAAGGTCACCGGCGACATCGCCCGGATCCCGACCAAGGACCTGCGCACGGCCCAGGCCTTCAACGCGTTCTACTTCACGCCCGCCTTCGGTGCCGAGCCCGGTCTCGGCCGGTTCTTCGCCACCCATCCCAGCCTGGAGCAGCGGCTCGACCAGCTGGGCCGTATCTCGGCGGAGCTGGGTGAGGCGGCACTGCCCGGGAAGCCCTGAGCGGCCATGGGGCTGCTGGACGTCCTGTTCGGCCGGTCCAGGGCCGTGGGGCCGGATCTCGACCGGCTCTTCGCGCTGCCGTCGGCGGCGGTGAGCCTGGAGGCCGCGGCCGGCTTCAGGGCGACCGGTCAGGGCGCGGTCTGCTTCGCGACGGTCGAGGGCGCGGCCTTCGAGCAGACGCACCGCGAGGTGCGCGCCCTGCTGGACGCGGACGCCGGCCGGGCCCCGGTGGAGCTGAGCCGCGACTCCTACGGCTACTCCTGGCTCGTCTCCCACCGCTCCCCCGACGAGCTGCCGCTCCTGGTGAACGACGTGCACGCGGTGAACAGCGCCATGGAGGCCAACGGCTTCGGCCCGCAGCTGCTCTGCTCGCTGGCCGGTTTCCGCGACGACGACGGGCGGCGGCTCGCGCTGGTCTACCTCTACAAACGCGGCACGTTCTACCCCTTCGCCCCGCTGCCCGGCGATCGGCAGCGGCGGGACAACGCGCTGGAGCTGCGGATACGGGCGGTACTCACCGGAGAGCTGCCCGTCGAGGGGGACCTGGGCCGCTGGTTCCCCGTGTGGGGCGCGCCGGGGCTGTAGGGCCGGCCCGTCGCTCCCCCGGACGCCCGCGACAGCCGGCCGGGCGCCCGGCGGCACGCGCTGCCGCTACTCGTCCTGTGCGACGGCGACCGTCGGTGAGGTACGGGAGGCGCGGAGGGCGGGCACCGTGCCCGCGGCGGCGGTCACCAGGACGAGGGCGGCGAAGACCGCCGCGAGTTCCCCGGCCGGCACGCTGAACGGGGCACTCGTCTCGGCGACCCGGACCACCAGCCAGGAGTACGGCATGCCGAGGGCCAGACCGAGGACCCCGCCCAGTACGCCGTAGAGCGCGCACTCCACCGTGACCATGCGGTGCACGGCCGCCCCGCTGAGCCCCAGGGCCCGCAGCAGCCCGAACTCACGCCCCCGTTCGACGACGGTGAGACTCGCCGTGGTCGCGACTCCGACGACCGCCACCAGGACGGTCAGCCCCAGGACCATGATCACTGTCGTGGCCATCGTCCGCAGGTCGTCCGACTCGCCGGCCTGTGCGGCCGGGTCCTCGGCGATGACGCGGCCGTCGCCGCGCTCCGGGCCGGTCAGCGTGTCGGTGATGGCCCGCTGTGCGCGTATCCGCCCCTGGGCGCCGTCCCGCGAGGCGTCGGCGGTGACCGTGGTGGGTGCGGCGTCCGCTCCCATACGGGTGAGGTCCGCGGCGGGGACGAAGAAGTTCCCCCCGTAGGGGCCGGCTCCGGGCAGCGTCGCCGCCACGGTGAGGTGAACGGGGCGGCCCTCGAACTCCAGCGTCACCCGGTCGCCCGCCCGGACGCCGAGCCGGTGGGCGTGGTCGGCGTCCACGACGACGTGGGCGGGTCCGAGGTGGTCGAGGGAGCCGGTGCGGGCGGTCAGGCCCACGCCGGAGCGGACGGTGCCGAGGTCGAGGTCGGAGACGGTCGCGCCGCGGGCGCCCTCGACGACCTCCGCCGTACGGAACGCGGTCACGTCGGCGAGTTCGGGGTGCGAGGCGAGATCGGCGGCCAGCGACCGGTCCAGCGTCTCGCCGTCCCGTGGGTACAGGTGGAAGTCGGCGGGTGCCTCCACCGCCTGCCGGTAGCGCTCGTAGGCGTTCAGGGAGGCGAGGCAGGTCAGGGTCGAGCCGACCAGGCAGGCGCCGAGGGCCACGACGACCGAGACCGAGGCCGCCCTGCCCGGCGCGCCCCCGACGCCCGCGACCGCGAGCCGGCCGGCCGCACCGGTGCGGCGCAGGGGCACGGCGACGGCCGACAGCACCGGCCGGACCAGACGGGGGCCGAGGGCGATCAGGGCCAGGAAGGCCAGCCCGCCCGAGAGCACCACGACGGTCAGCGCCGCGAACCGGTCGAACTCCGTGTCACCCGGCTGGGGCAGCCCGCCGTACTGCCGCCGGGCGAGGAGCGCGGCGCCCGCCGCGCACAGCAGGCCCAGCAGGGTCCGGCCGGTCCCGCTCGCCGCGCCCTCCCCGGACGCCGCGCTGCGCAGGGCCTGCAGCGGGGAGACCCGCGAGGCGCTCAGGGACGGGGCCAGGACCGCCAGGACCGCGAGGAGGCCGGTGCCGAGAACGGTGAGGACGGCCTCCGCCGGCGGAAGGTGGGAGGGGGCGGACAGGTCGTGCCCGAACCGCCCGGCGACCGGGGGGACGAGCCGCCCGCAGCCCCAGGCCGACAGCACACCGGTCGCGCCGGCCAGCAGGCCGACCACCGCCCCTTCGGCGACGAGCGCGGCGGCGAGCCGTCGCGGGGTCGCCCCGATGGCGCGCAGCAGCGCCAGCTGGCGTACGCGCCGTGCGAAGACGATGCGGAAGGTGGAGGTCGCGACGAGGACGGCCGCGCCGACGGCGACGGCGAGGAAGACGGTGACCAGCTCCAGGGTGTCCTTCGCCTCCGCCACCGCCTCGCGGGCCTCCTCCTCCCGCACCTCGTCCCCGGACCGCACCCGCGCTCCGGGCACCGCCCGCCGGATCCGTTCCGCCGGATCCACGGAGCCGGACGCGGAGGACGCGGTGCCGGTGCGGACGTCGATGCGGGAGTAGCCCGGCACGCCGAGCAGTTCGCCGAGCTGGGGGCCGGGGGCGTACCCGGTGGGCTCCGCGTCGTCCGTGGCGGTGCCGCGGACGATGCCGCTGACCTCGACCGTCACCCGTCGGGTGCCCTCGCCGTCGGGTTCGGGCCGCAGCAGGGTGAGCGACGATCCCGGAGCGAGACCGTACTCCCGCGCGGCCCGCGTGTCGACGGCGAGGCGGCCCGGACCGGAGGGGTACGTGCCGTCGAGCAGCCGGACTTCCGCCAGGGCGCCGGTGCCGGGGTCCGCGGACAGGGCGAGGTAGCGTTCGACGGCGCTGCCGTCCAGCGGGCTGCCGCCGTCGAGCCGGCCGACGGCCTCGGTGACTCCGGGCGTCTTCAGGATCTCGCTCAGGCGGTCCTCGTCGATGTCCTCCCCGTCGCCGGGCGTGACCACCAGCGACACCGCTTCGGGTGTGCCGCGGAACCTCTCGACGACGGTCGCGGTGATGATCTGCTGGGCCATGACGGTCCCGAAGACGACGAACGCCGCGATCAGCAGCGACAGTCCGGTCGCCGTGAACCGTCCGGGCCGCCGCAGGAGTTCCGCCACCTGGGAGCCCAGGACGGTCGCGCGCCACGGGGTGCTCATCGCCGCCTCCCCATGACATCGGTGGCGGGGGCGGTGTGCTCGTCCTCGACGACGCGTCCGTCCGCGAGGGTCAGCACCCGGTCCGCGTACCGCGCGGCGGCGGGGTCGTGGGTGACCATCACGACCGTCTGGCCGAGGTCGTCGACGGACCGGCGCAGCAGGGTGAGGACTTCGGTGCCGGCCCGGGAGTCGAGGTTGCCGGTGGGTTCGTCGGCGAAGAGCACGGCCGGCCGGGCCACCAGCGCCCGGGCCACGGCGACCCGCTGCTGCTGGCCCCCGGACAGCTCGGCGGGGCGGTGCGAGAGCCGGTGGGTGATGCCGAGGACCTCGCAGAGGTGGTCCACCAGGGCGCGGTCCGGGCGTCCGCCGGACATGGCGACGGGCAGCACGATGTTCTCGTACGCCGTGAGCTGCGGCAGCAGGTTGAACGACTGGAAGACGAACCCGATCCGCTCCCGGCGCACCCGGGTCAGCTGCCGGTCGGACAGTCCGGTGATCTCCGTCCCGTCCAGGACGATGCTGCCGGAGGTGACGGTGTCGAGTCCGGCGACGCAGTGCATCAGGGTCGACTTGCCCGACCCGGAGGGGCCGACGACGGCGGTGAACCGGGCGCGCCGGACGCCGACGGACACCTCGTCGAGGGCCCGTACCTCGGCGGTGCCCTGGCGGTAGGTCTTCACCAGGTCGGTGGCGGTGATGACGTCGTCCGGTGCGCGGTCGCGGGCGGCGGTGTGGACAGCCATGGGGACGGTTCTCGCGATCCGGGTCAGGCGCCGAGCGGCGGCATGGTGAGGGTGACGCCGGAGTCCGAGCAGTGTCCCCGCGCCTCCTCCTGGAGGGCCTTCACGTCCTTCGCGGACGGCGCTTCGGGCGACTTCTGGGCGGTCGCGAGCGCCCACCCCTCGTACCGGGAGATCTTGGCTCCGAGGTAGCCGTCCTTCATCTTCGCGCGGCGCTCGTCGCCGGTCTCCTGCCACCACTTCTCCGCGTCCGGCGCGGGGCCGGTGGAGATCTCCCCGGCCTCGGTGATGATGCGCTGCGCCAGTCGGCAGTCCTCGGCGGAGGCCTGGCTGAGCTCGTCGCGGTCCAGCCACCAGTACCCCGCTCCGGCGGCCAGGGCCGCGGCGATCGCGGCCGCGGCCGCGCCGACGACGAGACGGTTCCGCTTGCGGTTCTTCGTGGCGGGGGCGGTGGACGTGGCGGGCGTGGTGGGCGTGGTGCTCATCGGGTCCTCCAGGTGTCTTCTCGGCCGCGTTCGGCGACAGTGAGAAGTCTGGAGTTCGGCGGTCCGCCGGACATCGGCCACGGATCCGAGATCGGAGGCGGCGGATCTGGCACACCGGACGGGGTGGTCCCTGCACCTCCGGGGGCAGAACCCGGGGGCGCTTCCGCACCCTCAGGGGGAGGGACGGACCAGTCCGGACTCATAGGCGAACGCGACGGCCTGGGCACGGTCCCGCAGGTGCAGTTTGGCCATGAGGTTGCCCAGGTGCGTCTTCACCGTGGCCCCCGCGACATACAGCTCCGCCGCGATCTCGGCGTTGGACAGTCCCCGGGCGACCAGGGTGAGCACGTCCCGCTCGCGCGCGGTGAGGGCGTCCAGCCGTTCGGCCTGTCCGTTCGCCGGTGCCAGCCGGTCCGAGACCCGGTCGAGGAGCAGCCGGGTGATGCGCGGCGCCACCACCGACTCCCCCGCGGCCAGGACCCGGATGGCGTTCACGACCTCCGTGGCGGGAGCGTTCTTCAGCAGGAAGCCGCCGGCTCCGGCGCGCAGGGCCGCGAACGCGTCCTCGTCGTTGTCGAAGGTGGTCAGCACCAGCACGCCGGGCGGGTCGTCCCGCCGCATCAGCCGCTCCGTGGCCTGGATGCCGTCCATGACGGGCATGCGGATGTCCATGATGACGACGTCCGCCTCGACCTTCTCCAGCAGGTCGAGGGCGTCCGCCCCGTTCTCCGCCTCACCGACGACCTCGATGTCGTCCTGACCGGCCAGCACCATGGAGAAACCGGCCCGGATCAGCGGCTGGTCGTCCACCACGGCCACCCTGATCGGTCTGTCCGTCCGCGTCATCATTTCGTCCTTGTCGGAATCGAGGCACGTACGTGCCATCCGCTGCCGAGCCGGGGGCCGGCCTCGAAGCTGCCGCCCGCGAGCTCCACCCGCTCCCGCATCCCCACGAGTCCGTTCCCCCCGGAGCGTCCGCCGACGCCGTGGCCGGCGAGGGTGCCCGCCCCGTCGTCGGCCACACCGATCAGCAGGGTGCCCCGCTCCTCACGGAGCCGGATGTCGACCCCGGCCCCGGCTCCGGCGTGGCGGAGCACGTTGGTGAGGCACTCCTGGACGATGCGGAAGGCCGTCATCTCCTCCGCCGGTGACAGCCGTCCCTCGCCGACCTCGACCGACACGTCCACGGTGAGCCCGGCGGCCCGGGCGCGTTCGGCGACGACCTCGATCTCGTCGAGGGTGACCAGGCGCCGTGGCGGGTCGCCGTCGGCGGAGTCCGGGTCGCCGGGGTCCGGGTTCCCCTCGCGCAGCACCCGGACGATGCGGTGCATGTCGTCGATCGCGTCCCGGCCCGTGGCGGCGATCGTCCTCAGCGCGGACTCCGCCATGTCCGGCGACTTCCGCAGCACGGCCTCGGCGCCGTCGGCCTGGAGGATCATCACGGCCAGGCTGTGCGCCACCACGTCGTGCAGTTCACGGGCGATCTCGGCCCGCTCCCGGGTCGCGGCCAGCCGGACGCGCTGCTCCTGTTCCCGCTCGGCGTGCCAGACGCGGGCCGTCTGGCTCTCGGCGTAGAGGCGCCGTGTGTGCAGGGCGAAGGCCGTCAGCCAGACCGTCAGCGTCAGCCCCCAGAAGATCAGGAGCGATTCGGGCTCGACGAACGGCTCGATGCCGAGGGCCGGCATCCCCACCGTCCCGGCCGCCGTGGCCAGCAGCACCACGGCGCCCGCGAGATACGGCATCCAGGTGGTCCGGGAGTGGTGGACGACCGACATCATGGCGAACAGCACGGCCACGTCGTACGAGGCGGGCGCCGACGCCAGCGGCAGTTCGGGCAGGTCGTACAGGACGAACTGGACGACGCCCAGCGCCAGGACGGCCGCCAGCACCGTGCCGGGGAACCGTCTGCGGGCCAGCAGGCACAGCGCCATCAGCCCGCCCAGGAGCAGGTCGTACTCGCCGTCGTAGTACTCCGCCGCCACCAGGACCACCAGCGCGATGCCGATGTCGCACGCCCGGGCGACGGCGCGTCCGTACCGGCCGGACGGCGTCATCCAGGCCGACGGGACCGGGACCGTCCTCTCCTCAGCCAACCGTCGTACCTTTCTCCTCCGGCAGGGCCGCGACCGCGCGACCTGCCGGCACAAGTGCCGCCGGACCGCGGCGACTTCGGGATGAGGGCAGCGCCCTCACCCGCCCATACTGCCTCAGCGCCCGGCGCACCGGTGCCGGGCGCCCCGCACACGGAGGCCGCCCGGCACCGGTCCGGAACTCAGCGGTTGTAGCGCATGTACGCGCGCACCATGTGGCACGTGGTGTCCGACGGCGGGTGGACGCCGATCAGCGCCGCCGTGGTGCGGATCTTGTTGTTGCGGGCCTGGCTGGGCAGGTAGACGCCGGAGTCGAGCAGGGCGATGGCGAGCCGCATCGCCTTGAGCCGGCGGTTGTGCGTGACGTACCACTCGCGCGGGCGGCCCGCCGGGAGCGGGTGCTTCTCCACCGGGGCGCAGGGCAGTTCGAGCGGCACGGGACGCTTCGCGGTGGACTGGGTGGGCAGGGGCTTCGGCTTCAGTGCGGCAGCGGGCACGGGCATCCTCCTGTCGCGGTCGGGGCGGCCCTCCGGGATCCCCGACGACCCCGGCACCACCCTCGAACACTGCTTCCAGTCTACTGCCCCCCACTGACAATCAGCAGACCTGACGGAGCCAATAAATGCACTGGTGAGCACGGGTTTTGATGTGCCGTCACACAGGTCCCGCCCGACACGCGCACGGGGACGGAAAATTCGAACAGAGTGGGGTCGGCGTACCGTGGGCGGCATGGAGATCTGGATCAATCCCGCCTGTTCCAAGTGCCGCGGCGCCATCAGCCTGCTCGACGCCGAGGGGGCCGAGTACACCGTCCGCCGCTACCTGGAGGACGTGCCGGGCGAGGACGAGATCCGGGCGGTGCTGGAGCGGCTCGGACTGGAGCCGTGGGACATCACCCGGACCCAGGAGGCCGTCGCGACGGAACTGGGAATCGAGGAGTGGGCGCGGGAGGCCGGTACACGGGACCGCTGGATCGCGGCGCTCGCCTCGCACCCCGGGCTGATCCAGCGGCCGATCATCACGGCGGACGACGGCACGGCGGTCGTGGGCCGCACGGAGGACGCCGTACGGGACGCCCTCTCCCGCTGACAGCCGTGTGACACAGGCCACTTCGTCTGCCCGGTCCAACCGCTGAGCAACTCTGTTCGGTATCTCGTACATAGCGGCGTACGCTCCCCTACCTCTTCAGGAGGCGCGCATGCCGCGCAGGAGAACTCCCGGCCCGAAGAAGAAGCTCGCGCTGCTGGTCAGTGCCGCGACGGTGGCGGGAGGCGGGGCCTTCGTCATGGCGAACACGTCGAACGCCACCCCTCCGTCGGCCACCACCAGGTCGGCGGCGGACTCGACCGTCTGCCAGGGCCTCGCCACCGCGCTCGGCAACAACCAGAAGTTCATCGAGGGCCAACGGGCCGCCCCGGACGCGCAGTCCGAGGCGCGGATCGCCAACCGCGAGGCGGTCATCGGCCAGATCCAGCGCCAGCAGGAGGCGTCCGGATGCACGGTGGGGGAGTCGGCTCAGGACTCCCAGGCCGCGCAGCCGCAGCAGCCCGCCCCCTCGCAACCCGTCTCCTCGCAACCCGTCCCCTCGCAACCCGCGGCGGAGGAAGAGGGGGCGCAGGCCTCCGGTGAGCAGGTGTGCGACGGGTCGACCGTCACCCTCTCCGGCGAGGACGGCGCCCCGGCCGCGTCCAGCAACCGGTTCCCGGCCGGTACGAAGCTGAAGGTCACCAACCTGGACAACGACAGGTCCACGACGGTGGAGGTCACCTCGGTGTCCGGCAGCTGCGTGCTGCTCAACGACGCGGCCTTCGAGCAGGTCCGCGAGGCCGGCAAGTTCCTGATCCGCCGCGCGGTGATCGAGAAGGTGGGGTGAGGTCCGGGTTCGTCGCGGATTCCCGGGGCCCGCCGCTCCCCCACCGGGGCGGCGGGCCCGTCCGCGTCCCCCGCGACCGGGCACGCGTGCTCACACCGTGAGGTGGGACACAGCGGTGTCAGGTAACACGGGGTTCACATTCGGGCAATGGCCGGGAAATCGCCTGTTGACAGGCTGCGGGCATCGACGGCGGCGTCCCAGTGCCGCAGCGCCGCAGCACCCGCACCAGCGCCCAGACCCACCCCAGAAGGATGTGGACCGTGAGCTTCAAGGCCGAGTACATCTGGATCGACGGCACCGAGCCGACCGCCAAGCTGCGTTCCAAGACGAAGATCCTGGCCGACGACGCCAAGGGCGCGGAGCTGCCGATCTGGGGCTTCGACGGCTCCTCCACCAACCAGGCCAAGGGCCACGCCTCCGACTGCGTCCTCAAGCCGGTCTTCGTCTGCCCGGACCCCATCCGCGGCGGTGACGACGTCCTGGTGCTGTGCGAGGTCCTGAACACGGACATGACGCCGCACGAGACCAACACCCGTGCCGCGCTGGCCGAGGTCGCCGGGAAGTTCACCGCGCAGGAGCCGATCTTCGGCATCGAGCAGGAGTACACCTTCTTCAAGGGCGCCCGCCCCCTCGGCTTCCCCGAGGGCGGCTTCCCGGCCGCGCAGGGCGGCTACTACTGCGGTGTCGGCTCGGACGAGATCTTCGGCCGCGACGTCGTCGAGGCGCACCTGGAGAACTGCCTGAAGGCGGGCCTCGGCATCTCCGGCATCAACGCCGAGGTCATGCCCGGCCAGTGGGAGTTCCAGGTCGGCCCGCTGGCCCCGCTGGAGGTCTCCGACCAGCTGTGGGTGGCCCGCTGGCTGCTCTACCGCACCGCCGAGGACTTCGAGGTCTCCGCCACCCTCGACCCCAAGCCGGTCAAGGGCGACTGGAACGGCGCGGGCGCGCACACCAACTTCTCCACCAAGGCGATGCGCGAGGGCTACGACGCGATCATCACCGCGTGCGAGTCGCTCGGTGAGGGCTCCAAGCCGCTGGACCACGTGAAGAACTACGGCGCCGGCATCGACGACCGTCTCACCGGTCTGCACGAGACCGCCCCGTGGAACGAGTACTCCTACGGCGTCTCCGACCGCGGCGCCTCGGTCCGTATCCCGTGGCAGGTCGAGAAGGACGGCAAGGGCTACATCGAGGACCGCCGTCCGAACGCCAACGTCGACCCGTACGTGGTGACCCGTCTGCTGGTCGACACGTGCTGCACCGCGCTGGAGAAGGCCGGCCAGGTCTGATCCGTACCGCAGGTCCACGAGGGGCGTCCACCGATCGGGGTGGGCGCCCCTCCGCGTTGTCCGAGCGGTGGAAGGGGGCTCCTGCGGACCCCGCGTGTCTGCTTCAATGGACGCATGGCCGGCTTCCGGAAGTACGACGCGACGGGTCGCCGTGACCTGGAACCGTTCTGGCCTTCCCGTCAGCACCACGACTTCGACCGGGTGTGTTGTCGCGCGACGAACGCGCCGGCCCTCTAACGCCCGGATCCTCTCCCGGCCTTCGGCCGGCGCGCACCGCGTACGTCCTCGACGACCCCTTCGCGCGAAAGAGCTGACGTCTCATGGCGACCCCCCGTTCCCTGTCCCCCGTCTCCCCTTCCGTTCCTCCCCGGCTGCGTGCCGTCGACCGGGACGAGGTGGTGACCGTGGCGGATCTGCTGCCGCCGGGCGCCACCTGGCTGCCCGCGCCGCAGAACGCCCTGCCCGTCCTGCCCGGCCGCCCCCCGATGATCGGCTACCTGGTGCTGGTCCCCGCCGACCAGCAGCCGCCGTTCCCGGCCGCGGTACCGGAACCGGCCGGGCACCCCGAGGACGAGCCGCTCATCCACGTCGACCCCCTACAGCGCACCGCCCACGTCGACGGACGGCAACTCGACCTCACCTACCTGGAGTTCGAACTGCTCGCCCATCTCGTGGCGCACCCGAACCGGGTGCACACCCGGGACCACCTGGTCGGCACGGTGTGGGGCTACGGCCATGTCGGCGACGGCCGTACCGTCGACGTCCACATCGCCCGGCTGCGCCGCAAACTGGGCTCCGGACACCGGGACACGATCCGCACGGTGCGCCGGGTCGGCTACAAGTACGTTCCGCCGGCCGGGCGCTGAGTCCCGTACGGCCGGTCTGCCGACAGCAGATCCCCGTTCCCCCGTGCCGCCCGGCCGGGCAGAGTCACCGGTATGAGACTTCTGATGCTGGGTGGTACGGAGTTCGCGGGCCGGGCCGTCGTCGAGGCGGCCCTCGGCCGGGGCTGGGAGGTGACCGTCTTCCACCGGGGGCGGCACGAGGCCCCGCAGGGCGCGCGGACGCTGCTGGGCGACCGCACCGCGGTCGACGGCCTGGCCGCGCTCGACGAGGACCCCGGCGAGTGGGACGTCGTCGTCGACACCTGGTCGGCCGCCCCGCGCGCGGTGCGGGACGCGGCGCGGCTGCTGCGGGGCCGCGCCGGACGGTACGTGTACGTGTCGAGCTGCTCGGTGTACGACTGGGCCCCGCCCGCCGGATACACCGAGCGGGCACCCGTGGTGGAGGGCGCCTCCGCCGACGCCGGTCCCACGGACTACGCGCGGGACAAGCTGGGCGGTGAGCTGGCCGCCGTGGACGCCTTCGGCGCGGACCGGTCGCTGCTGGTGCGGGCGGGGCTGATCCTCGGGCCGTACGAGAACGTGGGCCGGCTGCCCTGGTGGCTGGACCGGACGGCGCGCGGCGGGCCGGTCCTCGCGCCGGGCCCGCGTGACCTGCCGCTCCAGTACGTCGACGTCCGCGACCTCGCGGAGTGGATCCTCGGGGCGGCGCAGCGGGAGCTGAGCGGGCCGTACAACCTGATGTCGCCGCAGGGGCACACCACGATGGGCGGGCTGCTGGAGGCGTGCGCCGAGGTGACCGGGGGTGCGGCCGAGCTGCGCTGGACCGCGCCGGAGGTGATCCTCGAAGCGGGCATCGAGCCGTGGACGCAGTTGCCGGTGTGGGTGCCGCCGGGCAGCGACCTGCACGACGCGCTGCACTCGGCGGACGTCTCCCGGGCGGTCGCGGCGGGGCTGCGCTGCCGCCCGGTCGCCGAGACCGTGGCCGACACCTGGGCCTGGCTGCGGGAGATCGGCGGCACCGCGCCCCGGCGCCCGGACCGGACCGGCAAGGGGCTCGATCCGGAGGTGGAGGCGAAGGTGCTGGAGGCCACCGGAGGGGTGTAGCCAGCACCACCCCCGGGCCGGGTGCCCGGCCCAGTGCCCCGCCGGTCCCGCCCGGCCAGACTTGTGCCATGACCACCGACACGAAGAACGGCCAGAGGCGGACCGGGGGACGGGGCATCGCGCTCGCCGCGATACGAGGGCTGGCGCTCGCCCTGGTGGCGCTGCCGGGGGCGGTGCTGTGCTTCGTGCTGTCCGCGGTGTCCATCGCGCTGATCCCGATCGGCGTCGGCATCGTCACCACCCCGTACGTGCTGCGGGGGGTGCGGACGTTCGCGAACTGGCGGCGGGTGCTGGCGGCCGAGTGGGGCGGGGTGCGGATCCCGCCGTCGTACCGGCCGATACCGAAGGACGCCAACCCGTGGGGGCGGACGTTCGGGATGCTGGGCGACCCGGCGACCTGGCGGGACCTGCGGTGGCTGCCGGTCGACATGACCGCCGGTTTCGTCACCGCGCTGCTGCCGTTCGTGCTGCTGGTCTACCCCCTGGAGGGGTTCGCGCTGGCGGTCGGTCTGTGGCGGGTGATGCCCGACGGGTACTGGTACGGCTTCGTGCCGGTCTCCGACCAGACGTCCGCGCTGGGCGCCGGCGTCCTCGCCCTCGCCCTGCTGTCCCTCGCGCACTTCTCCACCCCGCGCCTGCTGCACGTCCACTTCCTGCTCACGCGGGCCGTCCTCGGCTCGGGCCGGGGTGAACTGACCGAGCGGGTGCGGGTGCTGACCGAGACCCGGCGGGACGCCGTGGACACCTCCGCCGCCGAACTGCGGCGCATCGAGCGGGATCTGCACGACGGGGCGCAGGCACGGCTGGTCGCGATGGGCATGGACCTGGGGACGGTCGAGGCGCTGATCGAGAAGGACCCGGCGAAGGCGCGTGACCTGCTGGCGCGGACCCGGCGGTCCTCCGCCGAGGCGCTGACCGAGCTGCGGGAGCTGGTGCGCGGCATCCACCCGCCGGTGCTGGCCGAGCGCGGTCTCGGGGACGCGGTGCGGGCGCTGGCGCTGCGGCTGCCGGTGGCCACCGAGGTGAACGTGGAGCTGTCCGGGCGGGCCGAGGCGCCGGTGGAGTCGGCGGCGTACTTCGCGGTGAGCGAGGTGCTCACCAACGCGGTGAAGCACTCCGGGGCGGACCGCGTCTGGATCGACCTGCACCACGCCGACGGCCATCTGCGGGTGACGGTCACCGACAACGGGCGGGGCGGCGCGGTGGTCGGCGCCGGCTCGGGACTGACCGGGGTGGAGCGGCGACTGGGTACATTCGACGGCGTCCTGGCCGTCAGCAGCCCCGCGGGCGGCCCCACCATGGTCACCATGGAGATCCCTTGCGCGTTGTCCTAGCCGAAGACCTGTTCCTGCTGCGCGACGGACTCGTCCGGCTGCTCGAAGCGCATGACTTCGAGATCGCGGCGGCCGTGGAGTCCGGCCCCGAGCTGGCACGGGCGCTGGCCGAGCAGGAGCCCGACGTCGCCGTGGTCGACGTACGGCTGCCGCCGACGCACACCGACGAGGGGCTGCAGTGCGCGCTGGAGGCCCGTCGCAGGCGGCCGGGACTGCCGGTGCTGGTGCTCTCGCAGCACGTGGAGCAGTTGTACGCGCGGGAGTTGCTGGCGGACGGCAGCGGCGGGGTGGGCTATCTGCTGAAGGACCGGGTGTTCGACGCGGAGCAGTTCGTGGACGCCGTACGACGGGTGGCGCGGGGAGGTACGGCGATGGATCCGCAGGTGATCCAGCAGTTGCTGGCGCGGCGGTCGGGGAACGACCGGCCGCTGGCGCGGCTGACACCCCGCGAGCTGGAGGTGCTGGAGCTGATGGCGCAGGGACGCACCAACGCGGCGATCGCGGCCAGGCTGGTGGTGACGGAACGGGCGATCGCGAAGCACACCGCGAACATCTTCGCCAAACTGGGCCTTGAGGTCTCGGACGACGACAACCGGCGCGTGCTGGCGGTTCTCGCCCATCTCGACCACGGCCGGTGAAACCGGACCCACCCCTTCACCACGGGTGGGCGATCGGCAACTCCCGGTGCTCCAAGGCCTGTTGAAACCAGTGTGACCGTACTGACCTCCCACCGATTTCCGGGACGGGTGAACACCCGTGGGGCGGCTCCCGTACTCAAGGGAGCCGCTTCACTCCTGCCGGGCCGCTCGACGCCCCGCAAAGGTGCCCCCGTAAGGAAGGTCAAGAGGATTTCCATGGGACGCAACACAAGAAAACGCCGTATGCCGCTGGCCACCAAAGTGACAGCCGGGGCGGCGGCCCTGGCGCTCGGTGGGGGCGGGCTGGTCTGGGCCAACTTCTATGCCTCGGCGCACGAGGACGGAGGCCACAACCGGACGAAGTCGAGGGGGACACAGGTCGCCACGATCAACTGCCCCGATGTCGGCCAGAAGCTGACGAAGGTGCCGAGGAGTGCGCGCAGGGGCGTGGCGAAGGAACTGGCCCTGCTCGACCGGCAGATCACGGACGCCTACACGCGCCTCGCGGAGACGCGCCAGGCCCAGGCGGGTGACGAGAGCTACGTCGACAACGCCATCCTCGGACCGCTGAAGTCCAAGCGGACGGCCACCCTGGACCGGATCGGCATCAACATCAACCGCGCGGGCGGCAAGGCGCCGCGCGACCTCGGCCGGTTCGCCCAGTGCCAGGGCGTTCCCGTCGAACAGCCGGGGAACGACGACGGCGGCGGCCAGGACCAGGACAACGGCCAGGACCAGGGCGACGGCGGTCAGGACCAGGGCGACGGCGGTCAGGACAACGGCCAGGACCAGGGCAACGGCGGCCAGGCCCAGAACGGGCCCGTCGCGGACGACTTCATCAGGATCGAGGACGTCCAGCCGAACTCCCGCAACCTGCCGAACGGTCTGGCCGCGAACGGCGACGGCGGTTCGACGGGCAGCTTCACCACCGTGTGCGGCACCAACGAGAACGCGCTGCGCAACTCGGACAACGTGATCGTCGCCCCCGGCGTGAGCAACGGCGCCCAGCACCAGCACGACTACGTCGGCAACCAGGCCAACACCGCCTTCGCGAGCGACCAGGACCTGGCCAACGGCGACACGACCTGCCAGAACCAGGGCGACCGGTCGTCGTACTTCTGGCCGGTCCTGCGCATCCAGGACGGTACGCAGGACATCGACCAGGGCCAGCCGGGCGGCGGTCAGGACGGCAACGTCGGCAAGATCGTCGCGCCCACCGAGGCGGAGCTGAAGTTCGTCGGCAACCGGACGAGCGACGTCGTCGCCATGCCGAGGGCGCTGCGCATCATCACCGGTGACGCCAAGTCCTTCACCAACGGGCTGAACAACGCCAACACCTCCTGGAGCTGCACCGGCTTCGAGGACCGGCAGGTGACGGACAAGTACCCGGTCTGCCCCGAGGGCAGCGGCGTGGTCCGGACGTCCGCCTTCCAGAGCTGCTGGGACGGCCAGAACATCGACAGCGCCAACCACCGCACGCACGTCGACTTCGTCGAGGCGGACGGCACCTGCTCGAACGGCTTCCAGGCCATCCCCCAGCTCCAGGTCCGCCTGGTCTACGACAACATCCCGGCCCCGCGGATCGAGAACGGACAGGTGGTGAACCCGTTCGCGGTGGACTCCTTCCCGGAGCAGCTGCACAAGCCGATCACCGACCACAACGACTTCATCAACTTCTTCGACGAGGACCTGATGAACGAGATGGTCGACTGCATCAACAGCGGCCAGGACTGCCAGTAGTCCGGTAGCCCGGTGACGGGAGGAGGCCGGCGGTGGGAGATCCCACCGCCGGCCTCCTCGTCCGTCCGGAGCCGGGGGTCAGCCGTGGTGGCCGCCCTGGTTGTGGCTGCCGCCGGGGTTCATGTGCTCGGACCCCTCCTCCATGGTCCCGCCGAGCGTGCTCCGCAGCGCCGTCACGGTCCGCTCCTCGCCGACGGCCACCCACTTGCGGCCGACGAGGTAGTAACCGCCGTAGTCCTTGGCGGTGCTGAGCCATTCGGCCTGGCCCCGGTCGGTGGCGAAGGTGGCGAGGACGTACTTCTCGTCGCCCTTCCCGCACAGCGCCTGGCGGATGGTGTCGGCGTCGGTCTGCATGTTCGGCTCGCACTTCGCCTCGGCGGCCAGGTGCTCCAGGCTGCCGGTCGCGGTGGGCGGCACCTCGTCCTCGGCGTCTCCGCCGGATCCGCAGGCGGTCAGCGCCAGTGCCGCCGCCGCACCGGCCAGCGCGAGCATCGGTCGGGTCAGCCTCATGTGTTCCTCCGGTCCCTCGCGGGCGACATGCCGCACGGAGCCCCGGCGCGGGGCCCTCGCCCTTCGATACGGCTGTGACGCCCGCGGCGCTCAATTCCCGGTGACCATCCCCCCGGTCCGCTCGTTCTGCTGGACGTGCAGTCACAGGATGTCGTCCCGCCCTCCCCCGCCTCCTCCGCGGCCGGTCCGGTCGTGGGCGTCGAGCAGGCCGAGGCCGCGCTCGTCGAGCACTATCCGCGGCTCGTCCGGCTCGCCTACCTGGTGCTGCCGTCCGGCAGGGGCCGGAGCAGGCGGGTGCTCACCGCGCACTCCCTGGTCCAGCGGGCGCTGCCCCGGGGCCGCACCCCCGCGCCGCTGATCCCCGCCCAGCAGGCCGGCCGTGACGGCGACCCCGGGTACGCGCTGCTCCGCCTCCAGGTGCTGCGTACGGCGCTGGGGCGCGGGGCGCGGCTGCCGTCGCCGCTCCCGCAGGCGTGGGGGCTGAAGCTGTTCCCGCGCTCGGGCGGCGCCGACGAACTCGCGCTGGACCAGCGGCTGAGCGCGCTGTCCGGGCCGGCCCGCGCCGCCCACGCCCTGCGCGGTCTGGAGCGGCTCCCGGACGGGGACGTGCGGGAGGTGCTCGCGGCGGCGGGCGTCGCCGACGTGGACGCCGCGCTGGAGGAGGCCGACCGGATCCCCGACCCGTACCGGCTGCTCGACTCCCCCGAGTTCGACCCCTGCGTGCTCCAGGCCCGGCCGACGGATCTGCTGCGCCGCCGACGGCGTGTGAAGGCCGCGCTGGTCGGCGGGGCGGCGCTGGCGGTGTGCGGGACGCTGCTGGGGCTGCCGGGCGACGGCTGGGGCCCGGACGGCGCCGCCGCGCCCCCGTACGCGCGCAATCCGGCCGCGCAGGCCGCGCTGGACCCGGGGAAGCTGTCCCGGGTCCCCTCCACCGCGTGGAGGACCTCCGCGCGCACCGACTTCTCCGTGTGGCCGGCGCGCGGCGACCGCACCGGCGACGAGGCCCTGCTGCGCCGCGCCCTCGCCGTCTGGGCCCGGCCCGGGAGGAACGTCCGGGTGTCGGCGACCCCGGGCACCCCGTCCGGCGGCCCCGCCGGACCGCCCCGGCTGCTGTACGCGGGGACGGTCGACACCGCGCGCGTGGTGGTCCTGTACGACGGTCTGCGCCTCGCCAGGTACGCCGAGCCGGAGGACGGCACGCGGGGGGCCGTGCTCGACCTCGCCCGCGTCGACGGCGCCGGCCGGGCCGGGTCGGGCGCGGTGGTGCTGAGCCGCGTCGACGGCAACGTCCGTTATCTGCTGGCGCCCTGGGTGCGTGAGGCGGACGAGCGGGACCTGCGCGAGCCCGGCTCGGAGGCGACGGCCCTCACCTTCACCGACGGTGTGACCTCACCGCTGGCGAGTCCCGCCCTCCGGCCGGGGCCGTGCGCCTCCTGGAACGTGCTGCGGCTGACCGACGGCACCGGCACCCGGCTGGTGACCGACCTCGGCGAACTGGTCCCGGCCCACCTCACCGCCGGGCGTCCCGGCGCGACGCGTGAGGCCTCCGGTGCCGGGGCGCTGCGCACCTGGGCGCCGTACGCCTGCTCGCTGAGCGCGATGCGCTCGGCGGGCGTACGGAGCGTGAACGCCTGGGCGTTCGCCGAGCAGCCGCTGCCCGACGGGAGCGGGGAGGCGGCGTGGGTGTGCACACGGGCGGAGACCTGGCGGGGCGGCGGGGCGCGGGTGCTGGCGCAGTTCCACACGCCGGGCGGGCGGTTCGGGGCGGTGGCGGCGAAGGCCGAGTCCGCGCCGGCCTGCGGGGAGCGCGAGCCTCGGGTGCTCGCCGGGGTGCTGTGGAAGTCCGGGTCCGGCACCTGGTACCTGCTCGCCGCCGGCAGCCGCGACCTGGCGTCCGTCAGGGCGACGGGCGGGGTCGAGGGCTCGGCACGGGGCCCTCTGCTGGCCGTCCGCGCGGAGAACGGAGCCCGCGCCGGCCTCAGGGGCACGCTCGGGAACGGGCGGTCGGTCGACGGATTGCGCTAGCCGGATGAACACCGCCGTCCGGTCCGGGCCGTTCGAGGCCGGAATCGATCGGTAAGGTGTTCGTATGACTACCGGGGTGCGGCGCAGGATGGGAGTCGAGGAGCGGCGGCAGCAGTTGATCGGCGTGGCCCTCGAACTGTTCAGCCGGCGTTCCCCCGACGAGGTCTCCATCGACGAGATAGCGTCACGGGCAGGCATCTCCCGCCCGCTGGTCTACCACTACTTCCCCGGCAAACTCAGCCTGTACGAGGCCGCGTTGAGACGTGCGGCGGAGGACCTGGCGTCCCGGTTCGTGGAGCCGCGGGAGGGCCCGCTGGGGTCGCGGCTGCGGCGGGTGATGGCCCGCTTCTTCGACTTCGTCGACGAGCACGGGCCCGGTTTCGCCGCCCTGATGCGCGGCGGCCCGGCGGTGTCCGCGGGCGGAGCCTGCTCAATGAGCACGGTCTCGGCCACGAACGCGCTGATCGACTCCGTGCGGCAGGCCGCGTACGACCAGATGGTGGCGCACATGGGCGTGGTGGGCCCGGCGCCGGTGCGGCTGGAACTGGTCGTGCGGTCCTGGATCTCGCTCGTCGAGTCGACGGCGCTGATCTGGCTGGACGGGCGGCGCATCCCGCGCGCCGAGCTGGAGGCGCAGCTGGTGCAGGACTTCGCCGCGCTCGCCGCCGTGGCCGCCGCCCGCGACGAGGAACTGGCCGTACTGCTGCGCGACCTGCTCAGGAACGAGCCGGGCGACGGGCCGTTCACCGACCTCGCCACCCGGCTGATCTCGCTGGCCGCCTCCTAGGGCCCCTACTCCTCGAACTTCCGGTACGAGGCGTCGAGGTCGCGCACCTCGGCGGAGGCGTGCAGCCGCACGCCCTCGGCCGGCTTCACGTACTGCCGCAGCAGTTCCAGGACGGTCTCGGTGAGGCGGGCCTTGGTCTCGTCGCTGCGGCCGGGCAGCATGGCGACGTGGACGTGCACGAGGGCGTGCCCTTCGGTCTCGGGGCCGACCACGACGTCCTCGGTCCGCCGGAACCGGGTCTTGCACGCCGGCTGCTTGGCCGCCGCGATCTCCACCACGGCGGTGTGCAGGTCCCGCGCGAAGGCGGGCCGGTCGAAACCGTCCGCCAGCCGCTCGGAGTAGTCGACGGTGATCTGCGGCATGAGCCCTCCTGATCTGGGTCGGGAGGGCTCACACTAGCCGCAGCTCCTCACGGGGTCAGCCGGCGGTGGTGAACACCGCGACCGTGCGCGCCGGGACGGTGAACGTGCCGGACCCCTTCGCGTACGACGAGGTCTTCACGACCGCGTCCCCGCCCGCCGCCTGCACCGGGTGCAGCCGGTAGCCGGTCCCGGCGAGCGCGGTGACGCGCTGCTCCTGCCGCTCCGGCGTGGCGTTGAAGACCACGACCAGGTCACCGAGGGTCATCGTGATCACGCCGGGCGTCTCGTCCTTCCCGGACAGCGGGAAGGAGAGCCGGGACTGCACCTGCGCGGCCGTGTCGAGGGAGAACGCCTTCTCCGTCGTACGGATGCTCAGCAGGTCCCGGTACGCGGCCGAGGTGCCCTCGATCTGCGGGCAGCCGACCTTCACCGCGCCCAGCAGGGGCTTGGCATAGGACCACTTGGCCTCGTTGTCGGCGGCCGGCGGCAGACCGCGGCCGAAGCCGTTGCCGTCCGCGCAGTTCCAGTGGATGGCGTTGAACCAGTCGCCGCTGTCGTAGGAGTTGCGGTCCAGGGACTTGGAGCGCAGCAGGTCGGTGCCCGCCTGGGAGAGGGCCGGGCCCTGCGAGAGGGTGGCCGTCGCCATGGCCAGGACCTGCATCCGGGCCCGGTCGTCGGCGGACGTGTCCT
This sequence comes from Streptomyces sp. NPDC051740, assembly GCF_044453165.1. Lineage (NCBI taxonomy): Bacteria > Bacillati > Actinomycetota > Actinomycetes > Kitasatosporales > Streptomycetaceae > Streptomyces > Streptomyces sp. NPDC051740. The sequence continues at coordinate 146,422 of NZ_JBITCL010000012.1, forward strand.
TCGGCAGCTTGAAGGCGAGCGCGTCGAACAGCGACTCGTTGTCGTGCGCGTCCGCGTAGGCGAGGGCGTCGCCGGGCGCGGCGGCGTATCCGGCGGGGGCGCCGTTGTAGTCGACCTGGGAGCCCCTGACCTCCTTGCCGCTGGTGTCGGTGAAGGTGTAGTCGGCGAGGTTGCCGCTCAGGCCCACCTTGATCAGGTCCTGGTAGTGCAGCAGCCGGGCCTTCTGCTCGGCCTCGGTGCCATTGTCCGCGGAGGAGTTGGGGTCGGTGTAGAGGCCGGAGGCGAAGCCCTGCACGCCGGGGTCCTCGTCGAAGGGGCCGCCGCCGCGCACGGCGTCACGGGCCCGGTCGGAGAAGGTGGCGATGCCGGTGCCGGCCATGTTCTTCTGCGTGGCCTGGACGAAGCGGGCGTCGTCGGCGATCTCGCCGAAGTTCCAGCCCTCGCCGTACAGGATGATCTTCTTGCCGTCGACGCCGTCCTTCTTCGGGGTCAGCGCGTCGAGGGCCTCGCGGACGGCGAGGATGTTGGCCTTCGGGTGGTGGCCCATGAGGTCGAAGCGGAACCCGTCGACCTTGTACTCCTTCGCCCAGGTGACGACCGAGTCGACGACCAGCTTGCCCATCATGGCGTTCTCGGTGGCCGTGTTGGCGCAGCAGGTGCTGTTGGCGACCGAGCCGTCGGCCAGCAGCCGCTGGTAGTAGCCGGGGACGATCCGGTCCAGGACGGAGGTCTCCGCCTGGCCGCTCGCGGCGGTGTGGTTGTAGACCACGTCCATCACGACCCGCAGGCCGTCCTCGTTGAGCGCCTTGACCATCTTCCGGAACTCGACCGTGCGCTCGGTGCCGTCCGGGTCGGTGGCGTAGGAGCCCTCGGGGACCGTGTAGTGGTACGGGTCGTAGCCCCAGTTGTAGGCGTCCTTGGCGGCGGCCTTCGCCACGCACTCCTGCTGCCGGCCGGAGTCGGCCGGGTAGGAGGCGAGGTCGCAGTCGACGGTGGCCTGGCCGGACTTCTCCTCGGGGATGGTGGCGATGTCGAACGCGGGCAGCAGGTGCACGTACGAGGTGCCGGCCTCGGCCAGCTCACGCAGGTGCTCGGAGCCGTCGCTGTCCTCGTCGGTGAAGGCGAGGTAGGTGCCGGGGTTCTCCGCCGTGCGGTCGGCCACGGAGAAGTCGCGGATGTGCAGCTCCTGGATCTGGGCGTCCTTGAGCGGCACGGCCTCCGGCTTGTCGTACGTCGACCACTCACGCGGCTTCAGGGACCGGTCGGCCAGGTCGACGACGAGGCTGCGCTCGGAGTCGGTGGTCAGGGCCACCGAGTAGGGGTCGGTGACCTCGTTGGTGACGATCTCGCGGGTGCTGGGCGCCCACACCTTCACCTTGTACCGGTACTCCTCGCCCTCCCAGGAGCGGGGGCCGGTGACGGACCAGACGCCGGTGTCGTCGTCGCGCCGCATCCGGACGGTGCGGTCGCCGATCTCCAGGGAGACGTCCTGCGCGGTCGGCGCCCACACGGAGAGGGTGGGCCGGCCGTGGCGGAACACCGGGCCGAGGTCCGCCTTGGTGGCGCCGGCCGCGTAGAGGTCGTCGAGCACGCCCGCCATCTGCACGCCGGTCGCCGCGAGCACGGCGCCGTTGGCGGCGTGCTGGGAGGCGACGACCTGGCCGCGCAGGGCCTCGCGCACCCGGTCCCGGTCACGCGGGTCGACGGACCAGGCGGTGCCGTCCTTCAGGTGCGGGAACCTCGCCTTCTGGGTGTCGGTGAGGGCCGTCTCCGTCAGCCGGAGCCAGCGCGCGTCGTCGCTGGTCAGCGCACCGTCCTGCACCTTGACGGAGCCGGTGCGGGAGGCGAGGAGCTGGGTGGAGGCGGCGGCCTCGGAGCCGTCCCAGACGACGGTGTCCCGGTCGATCCAGACCGCCTTGGAGGTGGTCAGGTCGAGTGCCGCCGCCGAGCCGGCCGGCTGCGGCAGCAGGTACTTCTCCTGGCCGTTCAACAGCCACACCTCGTGGCCGTCGGTCTTGAGGTCCAGCGACCGGTCGGTGGGCAGGTCCTTCTCGTCGCCCTTGTGGAGGATGTAGCTGAGGCTGGTGGCACCCTCGGTGAGCGGCACCTCGAAGACAGCGCCATAGGTATCGGTCTTCACCGGCTCCAGGGGGTTCGACCAGTCGGTGGGGTTCGCGGCACCGGTCCAGGTGTGCAGGCCCCAGCCGTCGTAGTTCCCGTCGGCGCGCTTGTAGTGCAGCACGGCCTTGGTGGTGTCCTGGGCCGGGTACTCGGGCCGTTCGGTGGTGACGGCCTCCTTGCCCTGCTCGATCCAGATCTCGCCGTGCTGGGTGACGTCGATGGTGCGGTCGGTGGCGACGTCCTTGTCGCCGTCCTTGTCGATGACGAGGAAGCCGACGTCGGACGCGCCCGGCTTGAGCTTGACGTAGGCGAAGGCGCCGTAGGCGTCGCGGCCGGTGAAGGGATGGCTGTTCGGCCACTCGGTGGCCTCGCCGTCGGCGAGGTCGCCCCAGGCGTACAGGCCCCAGTCGTCGTAGTCGCCGTCCGTGCGCTTGTAGTGGACGATCGCGTAGTCGCGGGAGGCGGCGGTGGGCGGCTCCTCGACGGGCGGGGTGCCCGTGGCGGAGGCGGCCAGGGCGCTCGCGGTGCGGCCGGCCGAGTCGATCACGACCGCCTTGTAGCGCAGGGCGGTGCCGGCGGGGACGTCCTCGCCGATGGTGTGGGTGACCTTGTAGGGGGCGTGGTCGGCGGAGCCGAGGGTCCGCCACTTCCCGTTGCCGGTCTGGGCGGCGAAGACGACCCGGTTGAGCCGGCCGCCCTCGACGTCGGCGGTGACCTCGACGGTGCCGGTGGCGCCCGCCTCGGGGGCCTCGAGGGTGACCGTGGGCTTCGCGGCCGGCCCGGCGAGCGGGCCGGACGCCTTGAGGACGATCGCCGAGCCGGCCGGGACGGTGACGGTGACCTTCTTGTCGGCGTCGCTGGTGACGGTGGCGTCGGTGCCGTAGAGGCCCTTGAACGTCATCCGGGCGGAGCCGGTCGCGAAGGTGGCCTTCTCGGCCTCGCCGGAGTTGTTGAAGGCGACGACGTACTCGGTGGTGTCCTTGCCGGTGCCGGTGCGGGAGAAGGCGTAGACGCCCGCGCCGTCGGCCGCGTACCGCTCCTGCTGGATGCCGTCGGTGAGGGCCGGGTGGGCCTTGCGCAGCTTCGCGAGAGCACTGATCTGCCGGTAGAGCGGTGCTCGCGTGTCGTAGCTGTCCTCGGCGTGGGTGCGGTCGGTGCCGATCAGGTCGTCGTCGAGGTAGTCGGCCGTACGCGAGGCGAACAGGGTCTGGCGGGCGTCCTTGTCGCCGCCGGCGCCGGTGAAGCCCTGCTCGTCGCCGTAGTAGACGACCGGGTTGCCGCGGCTGAGGAACATCAGCTCGTTGGCGAGCATGTCCTTCCTCAGCAGCTCCGCCTCGGACGCCTCCGGGTTGTCCTGCGTCAGGAACGTCCCGAAGCGGCCCATGTCGTGGTTGCCGAGGAAGGTGACCTGCTCGTAGGCGTTGGCCTTGTCGGTGGCGTACTTGTAGTCGTCGCCGAAGACCGAGGCGAGCTTCTTCGCGCTGCCGCCCTGCGAGGCGTACTGCCGTGCCGCCTCCTGGAACGGGAAGTCGAGCGTGGCGTCCAGGCGGCCCCGGGTGACGTACGGGGCGGTGATGTCCGTGTCGGCGGAGTACACCTCGCCGAACATGAAGAAGTCGTCCCGGCCCTTCTTGGCCGCGTAGGCGTCCAGGGCGGTGGCCCACTGGGTCCAGAACTCCATGTTGACGTGCTTCACGGTGTCGATCCGGAAGCCGTCGATGTCGAAGTCCCCGACCCACCGCTGGTAGATCTCCTCCATGCCGTCGACGACCTCGGGACGCTCGGTCCACAGGTCGTCGAGGCCGGAGAAGTCGCCGTACTCGGCGGACTCGCCGGCGAAGGTGGAGTCGCCCCGGTTGTGGTACATGTCCGGGTCGTTGAGCCAGGACGGGACCTTGAGGTCCTCCTTCGCCCCGGGCACGACCGGGGTGCGCGGGAAGGAGCCGGCGTCCACGCGCGGGAACTTCCGGGAGCCGTCGGCGTAGTCGGCGTCGTCGAAGGGCTCGCCCTCCTTCGTCAGGTACGGGAAGGCGCCCTTGGAGAGGTAGCCGTAGGACTTCTCCTCGTAGTCGACGACGTCGGCGGTGTGGTTGGTGATGACGTCGAAGAAGACCTTCATGCCCTTGTCGTGGGCCTTGTCGATGAGCTTCTCGAGGTCGTCGTTGGTGCCGAAGTGCGGGTCGACCTGGGTGAAGTCGGTGATCCAGTAACCGTGGTAGCCGGCGGAGGCGTTCTCCCCCGTCCCCTGCACGGGCTGGTTCTTGAAGATGGGCGCCATCCAGATGGCGGTGGTGCCGAGCCCCTTGATGTAGTCGAGCCTCTTCGTCAGGCCCTTGAGGTCGCCGCCCTGGTAGAAGCCCTTGTCGGTGGGGTCGTACCCGGTGCTGAGGCGCGAACCGGTCAGTCCACCGCGGTCGTTCTTCGCGTCGCCGTTGGCGAAACGGTCCGGCAGGACGAAGTAGAACTGCTCGCGGGTCAGGTCGTGCCGCGCGGGCGACTCGGCGAGCTTCGCGTCCGAGGGGGGCGCGGGCGGGGTGGCGGCACTGGCGGCGACCGGCTGTACCAGGGCTGCGGCGAGCGCGGCCACGGTGACGGCGGCGACACGTCTGCCGCGCGCGGTGCGGCGCCCCGGGGGCGCGGGCCATCTGGGTATCAAGGCGAGAACTCCTTGCGCTTACGGCTCGATTCGGGTCCGACCCCGTACGCCGCGGCACGGCCTGTTTCGGCCACGTCACCGGAGCGTCGGCGTGACCGTATCGCCGTTGAAAGCTTTACAGCAAGGGTTGTGAAAGTAACGGTAAGGACTTGCACACGGACGCGAGCCGCGCCGCCGCCCCGTGAACGGCGGCGCGGCCCGCGCGCGTTCAGCAGGACGACTTGCCGGCGTACACCGCGAGGGCCGTGTGGGAGCCCAGGGTGGCGGTGAGCTGTCCGGAACCGTTCACGGTGACCGTGGTGTTGTTCTGGACGTTGCAGTACGTGCCCGCGGCCAGGGAGGTCTGGTAGGTGCGGGTCAGGGAGCCGGACTCGTGGTTGACGGCCACGAAGCCCTTGGCGCCCCGGCCGAAGGCGATGGCGTCGCCTCCGTTGTCCCACCAGTCGGTGACCGCCTGGCCGCGGGTGGCGTTGCGGAAGGCGACCATGGACTTGATCTCCGGCCAGGCGTGCTGGCACTTCCAGCCGCTCTGCCAGCAGGCGTCGACCCGGCCTCCGTTCGGCGGTCCGGCGTCGTGGTCGGAGAACTCGTACCCGGAGTTGATGTCCGGGGCGCCGTAGGGCCAGGCCAGCATGAAGACGTTGGCCAGGGTGTAGGTGGCGTTGTCCTTGTAGGACAGCGTGGAGCCGTTGCGCTCGGTGTCGTGGTTGTCGACGAAGACGCCGGAGACGGAGCTGTTCATGTAGCCCCAGCCCTCGCCGTAGTTCTTCAGGTAGGCGAGGTTCTCGTTGTTGAAGACCCGCTTGAGGTCGTACGCGTACCGGAACTCCTGGACGTCGCCGTTGCCCGTGTACTCGGTGGGCTGGACGGCCTCGCCGGCGCCGTGGATGACCTCCTGCTTCCAGTACGCGGAGGGGTTGGTCAGCCGGGACTTGATGTTGGCGAGGTCGGCGGCCGGCATGTGCTTGGCGGCGTCGACGCGGAAGCCGTCCACGCCGAGGGAGAGCAGGTCGTTCATGTACCCGGCGATGGTCTTGCGGACGTACTCCTCCCCCGTGTCCAGATCGGCGAGACCGACCAGTTCGCAGTTCTGGACGTTCCCGCGGTCGCCGTAGTCGCCGATCTGCGAGGTGCAGTTGTCGAAGTCGTACGAGGAGTACAGGCCCGGGTAGTCGTACTTCGTGTACGACGATCCGCCGGTACCGGTGCCGCTGCCCGCGGACATGTGGTTGATGACCGTGTCGGCGACGACCTTCACGCCGGCCGCGTGACACGTGTCGACCATGCTCTTGAACGCGGCGCGGTCACCGAGCCGCCCGGCGATCTTGTAACTGACCGGCTGGTACGACGTCCACCACTGCGAGCCCTGTATGTGCTCGGCGGGCGGGGAGACCTGGACGTATCCGTATCCGGCGGGGCCGAGGGTGGTGGTGCACTCGCGGGCGACGGAGGCGAAGTTCCACTCGAAGAGGACGGCGGTGACGTCCTTGCCGCCCGGCGGGGAGGCCTGCGCCCCAGTCGGGGTCATGACAACCGAGGCTGCCGCGAGTGCGGCGGCCACGGCGAGGGTCCTGCGTGCCATGTGGGGTTTCCTTCTTCGTCGAAGGGTGTGGGGATACCGCCCGGATCGCTTGAAGCCTCTTGCAGAAAACTTCAGCAACCTTGCGGCAACGCAGATGTTAGAGGCCCGCCGCCCGAAAGGGCAGCGGGCCGTACCGACTTCAATGAAAAAGTCGCGAGCCGGACCTCAGCCCGTGGTCCACCACACGGTCGTGTCGGCGGGCACCTTCGCCTCGCCGGCCGTCTCCTCCACCTCACCGCTGGCGAGCAGGACACGGCCGTACGACGGGGTGGTCACCGACTCCCCCGTGGTGTTGGCGACGCACACGAACTCCCCGCGCCGGAAGGCGAGGACGCCCTCGGGGGCGCGCAGCCACTCCACCGCGTCGCCGGCGCCCAGGTCGGCCTGGTCCCGGCGGACGGCGAGCGCGGAGCGGTACAGCTCCAGGGTCGAGCCGGGCGCGCCGGCCTGCGCCTCGACGCTCAGCTCACCCCAGCCGGCCGGCTGCGGCAGCCAGCTTCCGCCGTCGCCGAAGCCGTACGAGGACCCCTCGCGCGTCCACGGGATCGGGACGCGGCAGCCGTCGCGGAAGCCGTCCTGGCCCGCGCCCCGGAAGTACGCCGGGTCCTGGCGCACCTCGTCGGGGAGGTCGACGACGTCCGGCAGGCCGAGCTCCTCGCCCTGGTAGACGTACGCCGAACCGGGCAGCGCCAGCATCAGCAGGGTGGCGGCGCGGGCGCGGCGCAGGCCCAGCTCGCGGTCGCCGGCGAGGCGGATCTGGGTGCCGAGGCCCGCCGGGTTGGCGAAGCGGGTGGCGTGGCGGGTGACGTCGTGGTTGGAGAGCACCCAGGTGGCGGGGGCGCCGACCGGGCGCATGGCGTCCAGGGTGCGGTCGATGACCGTGCGCAGCTCCTCGGCGTCCCAGTGGGTGCCCAGGTACTGGAAGTTGAACGCCTGGTGCAGTTCGTCGGGGCGGACGTAGTTGGCGGTGCGCTCGACGGTCGGGGTCCAGGCCTCGGCGACGAAGATGCGCCCGCCCGTCTCCCGCCCCCGCCCTTCTGCGGAAGGCTCTTCGGGCCCCATTGCATCGGAGTACTCGTCGAGGATGAGCCGCCACTGGCGGTAGATGTCGTGGACGCCGTCCTGGTCGAAGAACGGCATGACATCGTTGCCCAGAAGCTTGAGCTGCTCGTGGTTTCCAAGGTCCGGCAGGCCTTCGGCCTTCACCATGCCGTGGGCGACGTCGATGCGGAAGCCGTCCACGCCCATGTCGAGCCAGAACCGCAGGATGGAGCGGAACTCGTCGCCGACGGCCGGGTGCTCCCAGTTGAAGTCGGGCTGCTCGGGGGCGAACAGGTGCAGGTACCACTCGCCAGGGGTGCCGTCGGGCTCGGTGACGCGGGTCCAGGCGGGGCCGCCGAAGATCGACTCCCAGTCGTTGGGCGGCAGCTCGCCGTTCGCGCCCTTGCCGGGGCGGAAGTGGTAGCGGTCGCGCGAGGGCGAGCCGGGGCCCTCGGCGAGGGCGCGCTTGAACCATTCGTGCTGGTCGGAGGAGTGGTTCGGGACCAGGTCGACGATGATCCTGAGGCCGAGGCCGTGGGCGTCCCGGATCAGCGCGTCCGCGTCGAGCAGGGTGCCGAACATGGGGTCGACGGCGCGGTAGTCGGCGACGTCGTAGCCGGCGTCGGCCTGCGGGGAGGCGTAGAAGGGGCTGAGCCACACGGCGTCCACGCCGAGGTCGCGCAGGTACGGCAGGCGGGAGCGGATGCCTTCCAGGTCGCCCATGCCGTCGCCGTTGCTGTCGGCGAAGCTGCGCGGGTACACCTGGTAGATCACCGCGTCCCGCCACCAGTCGCGGCGCCGGGTGACGGTGGCGACGGCCGCGTCGGTGGTGGGGGTCGGGGCCGGGGCGGCGGAGTGCTGCTGGCTCATGTCGTCCTTGATGCGAGTGCGGGCATGGAAGCGAGTGGGGGTGGGACGGCGGGGAGACGAGGCGGCCGCGGTGACAGCGGGGTCGGATGGCCACCGCGGCCGTCTCGGGCCCGGGTGGGGCAACGCCGTACAGGGGTGCGGGGCTGCGTCGGTATGCGGCTCCGCCGCGCGGGCGCGACAAGCCACGACGGCGCGGCAGCCGAACGACGGCAGTTCCCCCTAACGGCTATTACCCCTTCGTGCCGCCGGCGGTGAGGCCGGTGACCAGGTTCTTCTGCACGAGGTAGAAGAACGCGGAGACCGGTATCGCGATCAGGACCGCGGTGGCGGCCATGAGGTTGCGCTGTGCGTCGTGCTCGCTGACGAAGCTCTGCAGACCGACGGCGAGCGTGTACTTCTCGTCGTCGAGCATGAACGTCGTGGCGAAGGCGACCTCGCCGAACGCGGTGATGAAGCTGTAGAACGCGGCGACCGCCAGCCCGGGCTTGGCGAGCGGCAGGATCAGCCGCGCGAACGTGCCGAAGGGGGTCAGCCCGTCGACGCGTCCCGCCTCGTCGATCTCGAACGGGATGGTGTCGAAGTAGCCCTTCATCAGCCAGGCGCAGTACGGCACCGCCGTCGAGCAGTAGACGAGGATGAGTCCAAGATAACTGTCGACGAGCCGCAGGTCCGAGAGGATCTGGTACATCGGGACCATCAGGACGGCCACGGGGAACATCTGGGTGAGCAGAAGCACCCACATGAACTTCCTGTAGCCCGGGAAGCGCATACGGGAGACCGCGTAGCCGGTGGTGGCGGCGACCAGGACACCGATGAACGTGGTGCCGAGCGAGACGATCAGCGAGCTCTTCAGCCAGTCGAAGAAGTTCGTGTTCTGGAGGACGAACGTGTAGTTGTCCAGCGTCATCTTGCCCCAGATGCCGCCGGGACGCAGATAGTCGTCCTTGTCGGGGCCGAGGGACAGGAAGACCAGCCAGGCGACCGGGAACAGCGCGATCAGGCCGGCCACGGTCAGCACGCCGTGCGTGGTGAGGCGGCCCAGGAGGCCGCTCTCGCCGCGCCGGCGGGACGGGCGGGGCGGGATCGTCCCGTCGGCGGGCCGGTCCGCCGGAGCAGTGGTGGTGACGGTGGATGTGCTCATGGGGACTCCTGCCTCAGATCGCGAGCTGCTGCTCATTGCGGTTCAGCCAGCGGCGGTAGAAGGAGGTGAAGACGACGAGGATGGCCAGCAGCAGCATGCCGTAGGCCGCGGACTCGGCGAACTCGCGCGGCTGCTGTCCGAAGCCGAGCTGGTAGGCCCAGGTCACGAGGATCTGTGCCTCCGGGGCGGTGTTGCCGAACAGCAGGAAGATGACGGCGAACTGGTTGAAGGTCCAGATGACGCCGAGCAGGACCACGGTGGAGCTGACCGAGCGCAGGCCGGGCAGGGTGACGTGGCGGAACCGCTGCCAGGCGTTCGCGCCGTCCATCTCGGCCGCCTCGTACAGGCTGGCGTCGATGGACTGCAGGCCGCCGAGCAGGGAGATCATCATGAACGGCACACCGCACCAGGTGTTGACCATGATGGCGGCGACGCGCTGCCAGAAGGTGTCCTCCAGCCACGCCGGGGTCGGCAGGCCGAGGGAGTCCAGGGCGGTGTTGATGATGCCGGCGTCGGCGAGCATGAAGCGCCAGCCGAAGACGGTGACGAAGGTCGGCACGGCCCACGGCAGGATCAGGACCAGCCGGTAGAGGGTGCGGCCGCGCAGCTTCTGGTTGAGCAGCAGGGCCAGGCCCAGGCCGATGCCGTAGTGCAGGGCGACACAGGCGGCCGTCCACACGATCGTCCAGATGAACTTGGACCAGAAGCGGTCGTAGGCCGTCTCGCCCCACAGGATGTCGGCGTAGTTGTCGATGCCGATGAACTTGTAGGTGGCCTCGATCTCGTTGACGCCGATGGTGCGGGCCGAGTTCAGGCTGTCGGCGTCGGTGAGCGTGAGGTAGAGCCCGTATGCCAGGGGGTACAGCACGATGACGCCGAGCACCAGCGCCACCGGCGCGATCATGGCGTAGGCGTACCAGTGCTTCTGGTATCCGCGCTTCAGGCGGCTGACCGGCCCGGGGCGGGGCGCGCGGTCACCGCGGCGCTTGCCGGTCGCGCGGTCGATGGCGACTGTCATGGTTCGGCACCTTCTGGATGGTCAAGGGGTACGGCACACAGGCCGGCGGCCGCCGGACCCTCCCCTCCTGGAAGCGGGTCCGGCGGCCACACGGGCGTTACTTGCTGAAGTCCGGCACCAGCTTGGCGATCGCGGTCTCCGCGTCACCGAGGCCCTTGTCCAGGGACTCCTTGCCGCTCGCGATCTGCGGCAGCTCGTCGTCCAGCGGACCCCACAGGGAGCTGTACTCGGGCAGGGCCGGGCGCGGCTGGGCGGCGGAGAGGACCGTCTGGTAGCCGGCGATGCCCGGGTCGGCCTTGACCTTGTCGGTGTAGGCGTCGTCGCGGGTGGGCAGCGTGGAGTTCTTCAGCGCGATGGTCTCCTGCGCCTTGGCCGAGGTCATGAAGTTCACGAACTTCAGCGCGGCGGCCTGCTTGTCCTTGCTGGAGCCGGCGTAGACGGAGAGGTTGTGGCCGCCGGTCGGGGCGCCCGCCTTGCCGGTGGAGCCGGCCGGGACGGTGACGATGCCGAGGTTGTTCCTGTCCTTGAACGCGGAGCCCTTGTAGAAGTTGGTGATCTCCCACGGGCCCTGGATGATCGAGGCGACCTTGCCGTTGACGAACGCGTCCTGGATGTGCGCGTAGGCGTCGGCGGTGACGTCGGCCTTGTGCAGGCCCTTGCCGTCGAAGAGGTCCAGCCAGGTGCCGTACGCCTTCTGGGCCTCGGCCGACTTGACGGTGACCTTCTTGGCGTCGGCGTCGACGGTGTCGGTGCCCTCGCCGTACAGGAACGGCTGGGCGTAGTAGCCGGCGGTGGAGCCCCAGTAGCCGTCGACGCCGGTCTCGGCCTTGATGGTGGCGGCGGCCTTCTTCAGGTCGTCCCAGGTCTTGGGGGCCTCGACGCCGGCCTTCTCGAACAGGGCCTTGTTGTAGACGAAGGCGAGGGTGTCGGTGACCAGCGGGACGCCGTAGGTCTTGCCCTCGTACTTGGCCTGCTCGATCAGGTTGGACTTGAACTTGTCCTGCTCGGCGAGGGCGTCGGTGCCGTCCAGCGGCAGGAAGAAGCCCTTCTTGGCGAAGGCGGGGGTCCAGCCGACCTCGGAGCGCAGCACGTCGGGGGCGCCCGACGCGCCGGCGGCGGTGTCGAACTTGTTCTGCGCCTGGTCGAAGGGGACGTTGACGTACTCGACCTTGATGTCCTTGTTGGCGGCCTCGAACTCCTTGACCAGGGCCTTGTACGTCGGCGCCTCGTTGGTCGCGTTGGAGGTGTCCCACCAGGTGATGGTGGTCGTGCCGCCGGCCGAGTCGCCGCTGTCGCTGTCTCCGCCGCAGGCCGTCGCCGCGAGGGCGAGGGACGCCACCAGCGCGGTGGCCGCTATGCCACGCCGCATGAGGTTCTCCTTGAGGGTTAAGCCCGTGAGTGCAGGTGCGGCCCCGTCTGCCGTCCTGCTGACTTGCCGACCGCGCCGTTGCCGCCGCCGGGCGACGTGAACGTAACAGCGCTGGAACCTTTTCGAAAGACCTTGCAGAAAAGTTTTGCAAGCGCCGCCGAGAGTTATGCCGCCGTGACCTGTTCTCGACCGCTCGGCAACCCGGGTTTCCGCCCGTACGACAGGGGTTCGGACTGTTGTGCAAGACTCTGCAAGTACTTGCCATCCGTTGCCGCCGGGGGAATCATCCGTTGCGGACCGGACGCCGACCACGACTTGAGGGACCGCGATGACCCAGCAGCCCGCAGCGGGCCGTTCGACGGCGCGCACCAGGCGTCCGATCGGTGTGCAAGGGGAGAAGCGGCAGCTACAGTCCAGTCCTGTGACCACACGCCTTGCCGATATCGCTGCTCAGGCGGGGGTGAGCGAGGCAACCGTCAGCCGCGTCCTCAACGGCAAACCGGGCGTCGCCGCCACCACCCGCCAGTCCGTGCTCGCCGCCCTCGACGTCCTCGGCTACGAGCGGCCGGTGCGGCTGCGGCAGCGCAGCGAGGGTCTGGTCGGTCTGATCACCCCGGAACTGGAGAACCCGATCTTCCCGGCGCTGGCCCAGGTCATCGGGCAGGCGCTGACCCGGCAGGGCTACACGCCGGTGCTCGCCACCCAGACCCCGGGCGGGTCGACGGAGGACGAGCTCACCGAGATGCTCGTGGACCGCGGGGTGGCCGGCATCATCTACGTCTCCGGACTGCACGCGGACACCACCGCCGACACCCAGCGCTACGAGCGGCTGCGGGCGCAGGGCGTGCCGTTCGTGCTCGTGGACGGTTTCTCGCCGAAGGTGCAGGCGCCGTTCATCTCCCCCGACGACCGGGCCGCGATGGCGCTCGCCGTCACCCACCTCGCCTCCCTCGGGCACACCCGGATCGGGCTCGCGCTCGGGCCGAAGCGGTTCGTGCCGGTGCAGCGCAAGATCGAGGGCTTCGTGCGCGCCATGCAGGAGCAGCTCGGACTGAGCGCCGAGACGGTCGGGACCGAGCTGGTCCAGCACTCGCTGTACACGCTGGAGGGCGGCCAGGCCGCCGCCACCGCGCTGATGGACCGCGACTGCACGGCGGTGGTGTGCGCGAGCGACATGATGGCGCTGGGCGCGATACGGGCGGCCCGGCAGCGCGGTCTGGACGTGCCGAAGGACATCTCCGTGGTCGGCTTCGACGACTCCCCGCTGATCGCCTTCACCGACCCGCCGCTGACCACGGTCCGCAAGCCGGTCCCGGCGATGGGCCAGGCCGCGGTGCGCACGCTGCTGGAGGAGATCGGCGGGACGCCCGCGCCGCACAGCGAGTTCGTGTTCATGCCGGAACTGGTGGTGCGCGGTTCGACCGCTTCGGCCCCCGGGGACCGGAATCGTCCCTAGGGCGGAGAAGGGGACCTTCGGCGCACTGCCACAGGAGGAGGGAGCGGGCCTTCCCCCGGGGGAGAACATGCGGATACGGCCCGACCGGGGGATGATCTGGGGGAAGGCTCTTTTCTGGCAGACTCTGGCCCATGGGTGACACGACGGTGACAACGCTGGCAGGCCGGGAAGAGGCCGCAGCGCACCCCGTCACGGAAGAGACGGGGCCACGCCGCCTGCGCCGTCTTCGCGCCCCCCGCCGGCCCCGGCTGTGGTTCGAGATCCTGCTGATCGCGGTGAGTTACTGGACGTACTCGCTGGTCCGCAACGCCGTACCGGAACAGCGGGCCGAGGCGCTGCGCAACGCCGACTGGATCTGGCGCCTGGAGCGGCAACTGGGACTCGCCGTCGAGGAGTCCGTCAACCACGCCGTGAACTCGGTGACCTGGCTCATCGTCGGCATGAACTACTACTACGCCACCCTGCACTTCGTGGTGACGCTGGGTGTCCTGGTGTGGCTCTACCGTGGTCATCCCGGCCGGTACGCGGCGGCCCGCCTGGTCCTCTTCACCACCACCGGCATCGCCCTCGTCGGCTACTACCTGTATCCGCTCGCCCCGCCCCGGCTGATGAACGGCCAGGACTTCGTCGACACCGTCATGGTCCACCGAACGTGGGGTTCGATGGCCTCCGGTGATCTGAAGAACATGTCGAACCAGTACGCCGCGATGCCGTCGATGCACATCGGCTGGTCGGTGTGGTGCGGGCTGACGATCTTCGCGCTGGCCACCGTCCCGTGGGTGCGGGTGCTGGGCCTGGTGTACCCGGCGGCCACGCTGGTGGTCATCGTCGCCACCGCCAACCACTTCTGGCTGGACGCGGTGGGCGGCGTCCTCTGCCTGTCCTTCGGCTACGGCATCGCGCTGCTCTGGTACGGCCGCCGGCCGTACACCCTGCCGAGGCTGGTGCCCGAACAGCGAAAACGGGAGCCGGAGCGGATCCCGGTGCCGAAGCAGGGCTAGCCCGGCAGGCCGGGCGCCACCCCTTCAGGGGCTTGGGCTCCCTGTCCCGGGCGACGGCCGGACCGCCGCCTTCGTCGGGGAGCCGGGGCGACGCGACCTCGGGGAGGCCGGGCCCTGCCGGGGGGGTCACAGCCCCCCGTAGAACAGTTCCTCCACCACACCCCGCGCCCGCCGTGCCGTACGCCGGTACGCGTCGAGCATGTCGCCGGCGTGGCCGGGGCCGTAGCCCAGGTAGCGGCCGACGGCGCCCAGTTCGCGGGGGACGGTGGGGAAGGTGTCCCCGGCGCGGCCCCGGACCAGCATCACCGCGTTGCGCACCCGGGTGGCGAGCACCCAGGCCTCGTCGAGGGTGGAGGCGTCCTCCTCGGAGATCAGCCCGGCCGCGCGGGCGGCGGCCAGCGCCTGCCGCGTGCGGGTCGTGCGCAGACCCGGCTCCCGGGCGCCGTGCCGCAGCTGGAGGAGCTGCACGGTCCACTCCACGTCGGAGAGCCCGCCCGGCCCGAGCTTGGCGTGCAGCTTGGGGTCGGCGCCGCGCGGCAGCCGCTCGGACTCCATACGGGCCTTCAGCCGCCGGATCTCCCGGACGGCCTCCTCGTCGAGCCCGGCGGCCGGATAGCGCAGCGGGTCGACCAGCTCGGTGAAGCGGCGGCCCAGGTCCTCGTCCCCGGCGACGTGCTCGGCGCGCAGCAGCGCGTGCCGCTCCCACACCAGCGACCAGCGGCGGTAGTACGCCTCGTACGACCTGAGCGTGCGCACCAGCGGGCCGGACTTGCCCTCCGGGCGCAGGTCGGCGTCGATCAGCAGGGGCGGGTCGGCGCTCGGTACCTGCAGCAGCCGGCGCATCTCGGCGACCACCTTGCCCGCGGCCTCGGCGGCCTCCCGCTCGTCCACGCCGTCGCGCGGTTCGTGCACGAACAGGACGTCCGCGTCGGAGCCGTAGCCCAGCTCGTGCCCGCCGAAGCGGCCCATGCCGATGATCGCGAACCGGGTGGGGAGCGTGTCGCCCCAGCCCTCGCGGACCACCGCGCGGAGCGTGCCGGCGAGGGTGGCGGCCGCCAGGTCGGACACCGCGCCGCCCACCAGGTCCACCAGGGCGCCCTGGTCGGCCTCGGCGGGCTGCGACTCGGTGCCGTAGGAGCCGACGATGTCGGCGGCGGACGTACGGAACAGTTCGCGGCGGCGCACCCCGCGGGCGGCCGTGACGCCCTGGACGGCGTTGTCGGCGCGGCGGACGGCGGCGAGCATCTCCTGCTCCAGATGGGCGCGGGACCGCGGTTCGAGCCCGCCGCCCCCGTCGCCGAGCAGCGCCACCGCCTCGGGGGCGCGCATCAGCAGGTCGGGGGCGAGCCGTCCGGCGGACAGCACGCGGGCCAGGTTCTCGGCGGCGGCGCCCTCGTCGCGCAGCAGCCGCAGGTACCAGGGGGTCTTGCCGAGCGCGTCGGAGACCTTGCGGAAGGTGAGCAGACCGGCGTCCGGGTCGGCGGAGTCCGCGAACCAGCCGAGCAGCACCGGCAGCAGGGTGCGCTGGATGGCGGCCTTGCGGGTGACACCGGACGCCAGCGCCTCCAGGTGGCGCAGCGCGGCGGCCGGATCGGCGTACCCGAGCGCGATCAGCCGCTCCCGCGCGGCCTCGGCGCTGAGCCGGGCCTCGCCGGGGGCGAGCGCGGCGACGGCGTCCAGCAGCGGCCGGTAGAACAGCTTCTCGTGCAGCCGCCGTACGACGGAGGCGTGCCGCTTCCACTCCCGGGTCAGGGTGGCGACCGGGTCGGTGCGCAGGTCGAGGGAGCGGCCCAGGCGGCGCAGGTCGGCCTCGTCCTCGGGGACGAGGTGGGTGCGGCGCAGCCGGTGGAGCTGGATGCGGTGCTCCATGGAGCGCAGGAAGCGGTAGGCGTCGTCGAGCTGGGCGGCGTCCGCGCGGCCGACGTAGCCGCCGGCGGCGAGGGCCTTCAGCGCGTCGAGGGTGGTGCCGCTGCGCAGGGAGCCGTCGGCGCGCCCGTGCACCAGTTGCAGCAGCTGCACGGCGAACTCGACGTCCCGCAGCCCTCCCGGGCCCAGCTTGAGCTGCCGGTCGATCTCGGCGGCGGGGATGTTCTCCACCACCCGGCGGCGCATCTTCTGCACGTCGGCGACGAAGTTCTCCCGCTCGGCGGCCCCCCACACCAGCGGCTGGAGCGCGGTGACGTACTCCTCGCCGAGCGCGAGGTCACCGGCGACCGGGCGGGCCTTGAGCAGCGCCTGGAACTCCCAGGTCTTGGCCCAGCGCTGGTAGTAGGCGAGGTGGGAGGCGAGGGTGCGCACCAGCGGCCCGTTGCGGCCCTCGGGACGGAGGTTGGCGTCGACGGGCCAGATGGAGCCCTCGACGGTGGTCTCGGAGCAGATCCGCATCATGTGCGCGGCGAGCCGGGTCGCGGCGCGCAGCGCCTTGTCCTCGTCGGCCCCGTCCACCGCCTCGCCGACGAAGACGACGTCGACGTCGGAGACGTAGTTCAGCTCGTGTCCCCCGCACTTGCCCAGCGCGATCACCGCGAGCCGGCACAGCGCGGCGTCCGCGGGCGCGGCGGCCCCGGCGAGGGCGAGGGCGGCGCGCAGGGTGGCGGTGGCGAGGTCGGCGAGCTCGGCGGCGGTCTGGGCGACCTCGATGGTGCCGCAGACGTCACGGGCGGCGATGGACAGCAGACAGCGCCGGTAGGCGACGCGCAGCGAGACCGGGTCGCCGGCCTCGGCGAGGCCCCGTTCGAACTCCTCGACGCCCGGGTGCAGGTCGCGCGGCTCGTAGGTGACGAGGGCCTGCCAGTCGCTCGGGTGCCGGGCCAGATGGTCGGCGAGCGCCTCGGACGCGCCGAGCACCCCGAGCAGCCGGTCCCGCAGCGGCTTGGCGGCTATCAGCGTGTCCAGCAGCTCCTGGCGGGCGGTGGGCCCGTCCTGCGCCTCCAGCAGCCGCACCAGGCCCCGCAGCGCGAGATCGGGGTCGGCGGTGGCGCCGAGGGCGTCCAGCAGCACGGGGTCGTTGCGCACCAGCGCGAGTCCGGCGCTGTCGAGCAGCCGCTCCGCGGCGGACGGATCGGTGAAGCCGTGCCGCAGCAGCCGCGTGAAGGTACTGCTCCTGCGCCCCGGCGCCGACGTCATCCCCGGCCTCCCTCGTGCCTCGTGCCTCGTGCCTGTGCCTGGTGCACATGCCTCGGATCAGGGTCGTACGGCCATGAGCCTATCCGGAGTACGAGGTTGCGGCCCGGGGCGCGGTGGGACGTGCCCGTGCCGGCATTTCGGTGGCGCGGCGGACGGTTTTCGGATTCGGTGGGGGCAGCCGTCCGGCCGGGCCGGGTGACGGTCCGGGCGACGCGCAGCCGACACGCCGACGAAGGAGTGCTGTTCCATGGACATGACCCTCGAAGTGATCCCGCTCCCGGTGAGCGACATCGACCGTGCCAGGGACTTCTACCGGGACAAGGTCGGCTTCCACGTCGACATCGACCAGGAGGTCGTGCCGGGCATGCGCATCGTCCAGCTGACCCCGCCCGGCTCCGGCTGCTCGATCGCCCTGGGCGACAGCATCTGGGAGATGAGCCCGGGCCCCGCCCCGGCCCCGGGCTCCTACCGGGGGCTCCAGCTCTGCGTCGCCGACATCAAGGCGGCCCACGCGGAACTGACCGCCCGGGGCCTGGAGGTCTCCGACCCGGTCGAGTACGCCCCGGCCGACGGCGCGACCTTCATGTACTTCACGGACCCGGACGGCAACGGCTGGGCGGTGCAGGAGTACCGGCGGCGGGCGGTGGAGCCGCTGCACAAGGTGCTGGGGGATCTGGCGGGGGCGTAAGGTTGTATGGCAGAGGTACCATACCTTCATGAGTCTCAAACGGACGACGGTCTACCTCGAAGAAGACGATCTCCACGACCTCAAGGACACGGCGGCGCGGAGAGGGATCAGCGAAGCCGAGCTGATTCGCGAGGGCGTCCATCTCGCCATTGCCCGCAATCGTGTCTGGGACGAGCCCGCAGGGCTTCCCGTCCTCGACAGCGGCGACGCCACCTTCGCGGAGCGAGGTGACGAGATACTGGGCGAGACGGGCTTCGGCCACGGGAACGAGGCGTCGTAGGTGATCGCCGTCGCCGACACGTCGGGGATCATCGCCTCCGTCGACCGCAGCTGCCCCGAGCACAAGACGGCCCGTCATGTGATGGACACGGCCGGCCTTCTGGTGATCCCCCAGCTCGTCCTCGCCGAACTGGACCACCTGCTGAGCCGCCGGTTCGGCAAGGATGCCGCAGGGCAGGTCATGGACTCACTCGTGGCACAGGCCAGGGCGGGACGCTACGCCCTCGGCGACACGCACGTCGACCTCCTCGCGGACGCCCGCCTCGTTCAGCGCAGGTACCGGGAACTGGCCCTCGATCTGACCGATTCGGTGATCGCGGTCACGGCCCGCGAGTACGCGACGGACGCCGTGCTCACGCTCGACCGGAAGGATTTCCGCACCATCCGCCCACTCACCGCACACCCGGCGTTCCGGCTCCTGCCCGACGATCTGTAGCGTCACCCGGACGACGACGCCGAAGGCGTCGCCGTCCGGCGGCGGCGTCCGCGCTCACGCAGGGCCGCCCGGGCGCCGGCGTTCGCGCGGGGTGTCAGCGCAGCGCGTCGAGCAGGACCGCTCCGGCGACCAGGGCGAGGGCGCAGCCCAGGAGGTCGACGGAGCGGGCGATCATCCTGTACTTGCGTGTTACCAGAACCGACAGTTCGACGAGTTGGGTGCACCGCTCCAGCTCGGCGTTCCCCTGTGCGGACAGGTGGGCGACCAGGTCGCCCGGCCGGCCCGCGTACTGGGCGTAGAACAGGAAGTAGGCGCTGCCGGCCGGGCGGGAGACACCGCCGGGCCGGACGCAGACGAGCAGTTGGACGAGGCTGCCGGCCAGGCAGGCGAAACCGAGCCAGGCCATCCACTCCGCACCGTTCCAGAGCGTGAAGACACCGGCCCGGCGGACACCGAGGGCGGCGGCGATCCCGGCCGTGATCGCCGAGAACAGCGCCAGGAGCGTCGCCGCCTTCTGGTCCGCGCGGCTCAGCTCCGCGCGGACCTCGGCCAGTGCCGGCCGCAGCCGCAGGTCAGAAGAGGTCACTGCCGGCACCGCTGTCGCTCGCGACCCCGCTCCCGCCTCCGCCGACCAACTGCCCGGAGATGCCCTTGTAGTTCCTGCGGACCTCCAGGCGGACCTGCTCCCCGAACTGGTGGCCGGCCGCCGCGTCCCCCAGGTACACGAAGAGGTTCTGCTGGTTGCCGCGCACGTCGCGCACCTCGACGAAGCCGTAGCCCTTGTCGGCCAGGACGCGCTGGAAGGTGCCCCGGATCTCGTGCCCCTCCTGAACCGTGCAGCCCGCCACCGGGCGCTGCCCCTCCTTGAGCGGCGCCAGCGGGACGAACCTCACGGCGCCTCCCTCGGTGAGGTTCTGCTCGTCGACGATGAACCGCCGGTCGACGTAGTGGTCACCGCGCCCGGCCGTCGCGATGAAGCCACGGCCCTGGTCCGGGTCCCAGCGGGTGACCGTACCGTCGAGGGTCGCGTCGGCGGGCCTCGCGGGCGGACCCGCCTGCGAGGGCACCGCCGCCTGGGTCCGGACCTGGACGTGCGCCTGTGTCTGGGCCCGGTCGATGGCCTCGGTCAGCACGGTGTTCTTCACACCGAACGCCTTCCGGTGCCAGATCACCTCGCGGTACTTGATCGGCTTGGCGAACCCCTTGAGGTCGACCTTCTCCTCGTCCGAGAGGTAGTCGTCCGGGGAGTACTCCAGGACCCGGCCCATCTCGGAGCTGACCCTGCTCATGTTGGCCGAGACGACGGTCGCGCTGTCGACCCAGATCGCCTGGGGAGCCCCGGCGCTGCACAGCCGTGCGGCCAGGTCGACGACGGAACCGATGTAGTCCAGGCCGCCGCCCGGGGCCTCGTACTCGACGACCCGGCCGGTCGCGACGCCGACCGTGGCGAGGCAGTCGTTGACCCTGCCCTTGCTGTTCTCCTCCTTCAGCAGCTCCTGGATGGTGATGGCCGCGCAGATCGCCTCGGCCGCGCGCTCGCCGTCGAACGCGGCCAGGGTGCCGTCCCCCAGGTACTTGATCACGGTCCCGCCGTGCTCGGTGACCGCCCGGGCGGTGATGTCCAGGAACTTCCCGATCGTGGGGAGCCAGCCGACCTCCCCCGTCTTCCCCTTCATCTCCGTGGAGCCCGCGAGGTCCGCGAAGAGGATCACCCGCGACGGACGGTCCTGGTGGCTGAGCGCTTCCTGGAAGAGCGAGAAGTGGTCCGTGGCCATGACTACCCCCATGCATGTGCTGTTCCTTGGGCGGCCCCCCGCCCCGAAGTGACGACCCATCACTTCGTTAATACCATTAACCATGCGAACGCCTGTCACCGCAAGCCCGGGAATGACCCGACGTGTGATGTAGTGACGTGAACTCGGTTGCGAGCGTCGAACGTCGATGCGATCAGGGAGGCAGGGGCATGCAGACCGGGCCGTCGCGCCGCGAGCGCATGCGCGCGGCACTGGAGCGCGAGGCCAGGGACGAGGCGCGCAGGCTCACGGCGGCGCACGGCGTCGAGGGCCTGAGCCTGTCGGCGGTGGCCCGTGCCGTCGGCGTCTCCCCGCCGGCCCTCTACCGGCACTTCGACGGCAGGAGGGGGCTGATCCTCGCGGTCTGCGAAGACCTGACCGACGAGTTCGTGTCGGCCGTCTCGGCGGCCGTCCGGCGCGAGGACCCCGAGGACCTGGGCGCCCAGCTGTACGCCGCCACCCGTGCCGTCCTCGACTGGTCCGTCGCCCACCCCGCCGGGTTCGACCTCCTCATGGGCGCGGGACACTCCCGCCTGTCCGCGGAGAGCACGGTCGACCAGGCGCTCGCGCGGAGACTGGGGGGCCTGTTCGGGGAGCTGTTCGGCCGGCTCTGGGAACGGGGCGGACTCGACTTCCCGTCCGACGACGAGATCGACCCCGTGCTGCACGCCCAGATGCTGGCGTACCGCCGCGTGATCGGCCAGGAGTTCCCGGCCGGCGTCGCCCTGCTCATGGTCACCTGCTGGCGTCAGCTCTACGGGCTGCTCTGCATGTCCGTCTACAGCCACCTCGCCACGGCCTTCGACGACTGCGTCCCCCTCTTCGAGCACATGGTCGACGACCTGCTCGCGCTCGTGGGCGTGGCGCGCCCGCCGGGGCGACGGAGGAACGCCACCGCCCCGGAACCGGGACGACCTCACAGGGATCCGCTTCCTGGGGAACGGTAATTCCCTCCATAACGTGTCGAGCACGGACAAATGGCCACTCGGAGGGGGACGGACGGCTCCGTGTGGTGCCCGACGCGCAACCTCCGGTACACGCCGGGTCATCGGGAACACGGGCCGCACGCACGACAGCCGATAAGGGGAAGTCGCCGATGAGTGAGTCCGTACGAACCGGATCCGGGAGCACCGGAGACAAGGTCAAGGCAGAGACCTCCGCGACGGCCGACCAGGCCAGGCAGGCCGCCGGCCAGGTGGCGGGGACCGCGGCGGAACAGGCCCGGACCGTCGTGGACGAGGCGCGGCAGCAGGCCGGCACGGTCATCGAGGACCTGCGCGGCCGCGCCATGGACGAGGCGGACGGGCAGGCCAGGCGGGCGGCCGGCACGCTGCGGCAGTGGGCGAACGACTTCTCGAACCTGGCCGCGCACGCCGAGCACGACTCGCCCGCCCGCAGCATGGCGGCCCGCGCGGGCGACAAGGGAATGCGGGCGGCCGACTATCTGGAGCGGCAGGGGGTCGAAGGCATCGCCGCCGACCTCCAGGGCTTCGCCCGGCGCCGTCCCGGCGCCTTCCTCGGCGGCGCGCTGCTGGCCGGACTGGCCGTCGGACGCCTGGCGAAGGTGGCGCAGACGGCCTCCCGGACCGACGGGAACGGGCAGCGGCGGGTCACCGCGACCCCGGCCTCCGAGGCCCTGCCGGCCGCTCCCCCGCCGGGGACCGCACCGCCCGCGCCGTCCACTCCGCCGAGTCTCGGCACGCCGGGCCGCCCGTTCCCGGAGGCGTGAGATGTCCACGATGTCACCGCTGTCCCGGGCCCGCTCGGCCGAGCCGTACGAAGGGGAGCGGTCCGCGGGTGAGCTGCTGTCCCGGGTGACCTCCGACCTCCAGGTCCTCTTCCGGCAGGAGGTGGAGCTGGCCAAGGCCGAGGTCAAGGAGGAGGGCACCAAGGCGGGCAAGGCGGCCGGGATGTACGGCGGTGCCGGCTTCGCCGCCTACATGGTCCTGCTGTTCCTGTCGCTGGCGGCCATGTTCGGTCTGGCCAATGTGATGGACGACGGCTGGGCCGCGCTGATCATCGCCGCGCTGTGGGCCGTCGCCGCGGCCGTGCTGTACCAGAAGGGCCGCGCGAAGATGCGCACCGTCTCGCCGAAGCCCGAGCACACCGTCCAGACCCTGAAGGAGGACGCGGAATGGGCACGTCACCCGACCAAATGAGGGCCGAGATCGCGGCCACCCGCAACCAGCTGTCCGCGGACGTGGACCGGCTCGCCGACCGGGCCAGCCCGCGCCGCATGGCCCGCCGCCGCAAGGCGAGGATGCGCCGCACGGTGTCGGGCGTCCGTGACCGCGTCATGGGCACCGCCTCGTACACGGCGCACGGCATGGCCGGCACCGCCCGGTCGGCGGCCGGCTCGATGCAGTCGGCGGCGGGCACGGCGGCCGACTCGGTGCAGTCGGCGGCCGGTTCGGTGCAGGAGGGCACCGGACGGGCGGCCGACTCGGCGCGCGAGGTCGCCGGTCAGGCGGGACAGGCCGTCCAGCAGACACCCGAGATGGCCCGCCGCCAGACGCAGGGCAACCCGCTGGCCGCCGGTCTGGTCGCCTTCGGCGTCGGCCTGCTGGCCGCCTCGATGGTGCCCGCCTCCGAGAAGGAGCAGCAGAAGGCGTCCGAGCTGATGGAGCGCGGCGCCGAGGCGCTGGAGCCGGTGAAGCAGGCCGCCGGCGAGTCCGCGCAGCACCTGAAGGAAGGCGCCAAGGAGGTCACGCAGAGCGCGGCCGCGGAGGTGAAGGACACTGCGCAACAGGCGGCCCGCACCACCCAGGACGAGGCCCGCGACCGGACCGGCCAGGTCACCGACCAGGCCAAGGACTCCGGCCGCACCCTCAAGGACGAGGCCGGCCGCCGGTCCGGTCCCGCGTGAGCGACGCGGCGGCCCTGCCTTCGGCGCCCGCACGGGTACGGAGGCGGGGCCCCGGCCGTCCGGTCCTTCAGCCGCTCTCCGGCTGGAAGTCGTGCGCGCTCCCGTAGTTGTCGCTCACGGTCACCGGCACCCCCAGCACCTTCGACAGGTACTCCCCCGTCGCCAGGGCGACCGGCCAGGCCTTGTCCCAGTGCGGATCGTCCGGGGGTGCGATCTCTATCGTGATCCCGGCCATGGCTCCTCCTCGTTCCCGCTCGCTCGGTCAACCGCAATGTAGGGCACGTCACTGACATCGGACGCCGAGGGATGTCACTCGTCGGCGTGTCCGAAGCCCGTTCGCCCCGGCCCCCGGCTCCGTCCACGTCCGGGGCCCCAGGGCTCCCGGCGGCCCCGTCCCGCCCTCACGGCGGCGACGAGGGCCCGCTTCGTGACGCGTCACGCCGGCTGGGACCGGGGGCCGCCGCGAGGACGGCCCCCGGTGCGGGTCAGCTCGCGTACGTCTCGAACTCGGCGATCCTCGGGGTGCCCGAGGCGCTGGTGATCTCGAAGGTGATCTTCGTCAGGGAGGTCGCGGAGAAGCTGATGACGCCCGCTCCGCTGCCGGAGGCCAGGACGGCGCCGGTGTCGTGGTTGAGGACGCGGTAGGAGCCGATGGTGCCCGAGCCCGACGCCTGCCTGATGTTGATCTTGGAGACGGTGGTGGCCGAGCCCCACTTGATCGAGACGGAGCCGGTCGAGCCGGACGGGGACCAGTACGAACTCATGTCGCCGTCACGGACGTTGCCGTAGCTCGTGCCGTCGGCCTTGGAGGAGCCGTCGGAGCCCGCGCCGATGCTGAGGTTGGTGCCGGTGGGCGGGTCGGTGGGGTCCGGGTCCGTCGGGTCCGGGTCCGTCGGGTCCGGGTCCGTCGGGTCGGGGTCGGTCGGGTCGGGGTCGGTCGGGTCCGGGTTCTGCGGGGTGCAGCTGCCGTCGGAGACCTTCAGGCCCTTGTTGGCGCCCGCCGTCTGGCTCACCACGCCCGGTACGCAGTTGGCCGCGTCGAGGGTGTACGCGTACGGGATGCTCACCGACGTGTTCGACGTCGGGTTGGGACCCGCCGGGTTGTGGTCGCTGCTGCGTGAGGACCAGGTCACGTTGTCGAAGATGTTGCCGCTGACCTGCCAGTAGCCGGCCGCGTCGGTGTAGAAGGTGCCGAGGACGTCCTTGGAGTCCTCGAAGTAGTTGTTGTCCACCTTGGCGCGGGCGCCGGCCCGGGAGTTGATCCCGGACTCGTTCAGGTTCTTGTAGTGGTTGTTGTAGATGTGTGAGATGCCGCCGCGCAGCAGGGGCGTGCGGGAGTCGATGTTCTCGTACAGGTTGTGGTGGAAGGTGACGTACCCGTTCGAGGTGTCGCTCTCGCTGGA
This sequence comes from Streptomyces sp. NPDC051740, assembly GCF_044453165.1. NCBI lineage: Bacteria > Bacillati > Actinomycetota > Actinomycetes > Kitasatosporales > Streptomycetaceae > Streptomyces > Streptomyces sp. NPDC051740. The sequence goes on from NZ_JBITCL010000012.1 coordinate 171,268, forward strand.
GCCGATGAGGCCGCCGCGGCCGGAGTTGCGCAGGATGCTGTAGGACAGCGTCACGTACTGGGTGTTGTCCTTCATGTCGAAGAGGCCGTCGTAGCCCTCCGACTCGCCGCCGGACGCCTCCAGCGTGGTGTGGTCGACCCAGACGTTGCGGACACCGCTTTCCATGCCGATGGCGTCTCCGCCGTTCGACGTGGGCGAGCCCGACTTCTTGACGTTCCGGATCGTCACGTTCTGGATGATGATGTTGCTGGACTCCCGGATGTGGATGCCCAGTTGGTCGAAGACCGCGCCGTTGCCGACACCGACGATCGTGACGTTGCTGATCTGCTTGAGCTCGATCACGCCGGCCGCGGTGTTGCAGCTGCTGCCCGACACCTTGGCGGTGTTGCCGTGGTTGATGGTGCCCTCGACCTGGATGGTGATCGGGGTGGAGCTGCTGGCCCGGCCGCAGAGGGCCTGGTGGATCGCGGTGCCGGTGGTGGCGCGGACCGTCTGGCCGCCCGCGCCGCCGGTGGTCCCGCCGTTCTGGGTCGCGTAGCCGGTGACACCGCCGGTCGCGGCGGATGCCGTGGAGGTGGACAGGGCCAAACCGGTCGCTGCCGCGAGGGCTCCCGTGGCCAGTAACGCGGAGAGTCGCACTGCGACTGATCGCTTCATTCTCGTCTCGCCTTTCACTCTCGTGTGCCGGGCGTTCCGCACCGAGCTGCCTTATGTCATGGGCATGTCAGTACTACCGATGAGGGGAGGCGGGGGTGAGCCGACCCATCGGCGAGAAAGCGCTTTCTTGATGTCTGCCGCGACAGTAGGGCCACATTCGAGGGACTGGCAAGGTTCCGCGCAGTTACGGAAGGGATGCTTCCGTTTCGATGGGACGGATGCGTGCCCTTTAGGTCATGACCTGTCCTACATAGCTTCTAGCGTGGTCCTCGACCGCGGAACGGAACGACGGAAGGCAGATCCATGACCGTGAACGAGCTGACCACCAGCGACTCCACCGAGGCCCCGGTGGTGACCGGTGAGCGCGCCGACCTGCTGGAGACGCTCGCCAAGTCCCGGCACTTCCTGCGCTTCACCACCCGTGATCTGACCGACGAGCAGGCCGGGCTGCGGACGACCGCCGGCGAGCTCTGCCTGGGCGGCCTGATCAAGCACGTCACCTCGGTCGAGCGGAAGTGGGTGGACTTCATCCTGGACGGCCCCTCCACGATGGGGGACTTCACCGCCATGACCGAGGCCGACTGGGCCCGGCGGGCCGACGAGTTCCGGATGCTGCCCGGCGAGACGCTGGCCGGTGTGCTGGCCGAGTACGCCGACGTGGCCCGCCGGACCGATGACCTGGTCGTCGCCCTGCCCGACCTGGAGGCCGCGTGGCCGCTGCCGAAGGCCCCGTGGTTCGAGTCCGACATGAAGTGGTCGGCCCGCAGGGTGCTGATGCACATCATCGCCGAGACCGCTCAGCACGCCGGCCACGCCGACATCATCCGCGAGTCCCTGGACGGCGCGAAGAGCATGGGCTGACGGCACCGCTGCTTTGTCGCGCCGTCCCCCGCCGGGGCGGGGCGGGAGGCGGCAGTGGACGTCCACGAGGCCGGGCCCACAGCCATCGGTGGACGCTGTTGACGAATCCTCCGACGGCTGCCAGGCACCCGCCTCGGCGCCATGACTGGAGCGTTCCTCCCGGCGAAACACCGCGTAAGTGGTGCCACGCCTGGAGAAACGCTCCAATCGTCCAACGACGACGGGATCGGCCAACAGCATCCCATCGGTGGGGCCGGGCCCGCGACCGTCGGCCCCATGCGCTCGTCAGCCGGGCACCGACCGGAGACCCGGCCGGTGCCCGCCCCGGTCCGCGCCTACAGCACCGGCAGGCTCTTGCGCAGCTCGAAGGCGGTGACCTCGCTGCGGTACTCCTCCCACTCCTGGCGCTTGTTGCGCAGGAAGAAGTCGAAGACGTGCTCGCCGAGGGTTTCGGCGACCAGGTCGCTGCGCTCCATCAGCGTCAGGGCCTCTCCCAGGTTCTGCGGCAGGGGCTCGATGCCCAGCGCGCGGCGTTCCGCGTCGGACAGGGCCCACACGTCGTCCTCGGCGCCCGGAGGGAGCTCGTAGCCCTCCTCGATGCCCTTCAGGCCGGCGGCCAGCAGGACGGCGTAGGTCAGGTACGGGTTGGCGCCGGAGTCGATGGAGCGGACCTCCACGCGCGCCGAACCGGTCTTGCCGGGCTTGTACATGGGCACGCGGACCAGCGCCGAGCGGTTGTTGTGGCCCCAGCAGATGTACGACGGGGCCTCGCCGCCGGCGCCCGCCGTGCGCTCCGTGCCGCCCCAGATGCGCTTGTAGGAGTTGACCCACTGGTTGGTGACCGCCGAGACCTCCGCCGCGTGCCGCAGCAGGCCCGCGATGAAGGAGCGGCCCACCTTGGAGAGCTGGTACTCCGCGCCGGACTCGTAGAACGCGTTGCGGTCGCCCTCGAAGAGGGAGAGGTGGGTGTGCATGCCGGAGCCGGGGTATTCGGAGAACGGCTTGGGCATGAAGGTCGCCTGGACGCCCTGCTCCAGGGCCACCTGCTTCATGACCAGGCGGAACGTCATGATGTTGTCCGCCGTGGAGAGCGCGTCCGCGTAACGGAGGTCGATCTCCTGCTGGCCGGGGGCGCCCTCGTGGTGGGAGAACTCCACCGAGATGCCCATCGACTCCAGCATGGTGATCGCCTGGCGGCGGAAGTCCATGCCGACGTTCTGCGGGGTGTGGTCGAAGTAGCCGGAGTTGTCCGCGGGGGTCGGGCGGCTGCCGTCCAGCGGCTTGTCCTTCAGCAGGAAGAACTCGATCTCCGGATGGGTGTAGAAGGTGAAGCCCAGGTCGGAGGTGCGGGCCAGGGCGCGCTTGAGGACGAAGCGCGGGTCCGCGAAGGACGGGGAGCCGTCCGGCATGAGGATGTCGCAGAACATGCGGGCCGTGCCGGGGGCCTCGGCGCGCCAGGGGAGGATCTGGAACGTCGACGGGTCCGGCTTGGCGATCATGTCGGACTCGTACACCCGGGCGAAGCCCTCGATGGCGGAACCGTCGAAGCCGATCCCTTCATCGAACGCCTGTTCGAGCTCGGCGGGGGCGACGGCCACGGACTTGAGGAAGCCCAGCACGTCGGTGAACCACAGGCGCACGAACCGGATGTCGCGCTCCTCCAACGTCCGGAGCACGAACTCCTGCTGCTTGTCCATCTTCCGCTTCCCCATCCTTGCCGGTCAGGCCGCCTGTCCGCTCCCGCGTCCCGGGGAGACGGCCGGGCATTGCGAGCATCCCACCACACCAGCGTTTCATACGCGTTGCCGACCTCGATCGGACGGCTTGCCGTGGCCCGAACAGCTCGCACACACCAGGTGTACCGCTGTACCGCTCCGAGGCCCATCTTGCCCGCTCCGGCCGACATCCGTAACGGGCGGGCTCACGGCCTCGGGGAGATGCCCAGCAGGAGGGGGCCGGTGGGGGCCGAGACGATGTCCGCCACCGTGACCGGGTCCAGCGTGGCGAAGAACGCCTCCTGGGCCCCGCGCAGGGCGCCGCGCAGCCGACAGGCCGAGTTCAGCGGGCAGGGGGACGAGGTGGCGGTGCCCTCGCAGTCGACGACGTCCCCCTCGCCCTCGAAGGCCCGGACCACCGCGCCCACCGAGGCGGTACGGCCCTCCTCCGTGAGGCCCAGACCGCCGCCCCGGCCGCGGCGGGCCGTCAGCAGGCCCATGTGCTGGAGCTCGGCGACCACCTTCGCGGCGTGCGTGTAGGGCACGTCCATGGCTTCCGAGACGTCGCGCGTCGTCGGGTTGGAGTCGCCGGCCACGGCGAGGCGCATGAGGACGCGGAGGGCCAGGTCTGTGGAGCGGAGGAGCCGCATGACAGAGAGCGTAGGTAATACGCATCTTGGGTTCAAGTTTTCTGGGGTGCGGTCTGCGGGGTGCGGATCTGTGGGGTCCGGCCCTATGGGGTCTGGCCCTATGGGGTCCGGATCTGTGGAGTGCAGCTCTATGTGGTGCGGCTCTGCGGGGTCCGCGGATCTGTGGAGTGCAGCTCTATGTGGTGCGGCTCTGCGGGGTCCGGATCTGTGGGGTCCGGCTCTATGTGGTGCGACCCTGTGAGGTGCGGTCCGGTTCCGTTGTCCGTGAACCCTACGGCTCTCCCCCTCTCCCCTATTACGATCAGCTGACCCGTTCGTCCCACTCCCCCGAAGGACACCCCCATGGGCTCCGCCAAGAAGAGCAGCTCGGCACGTTCGGCGCGCATAGAGGAGATGCGGCGTGCCGAGAAGGCCCGCGAGCGTCGCGCCCGCGTCCTCACCATCGCCGCCAGTGTGGTGGTCGTCGTGGGGCTCGTCGTCGGCGGTGTGGTGCTCGTCCAGTCGCAGTCGGACGACGACGGCGGCAGCGCGGCGACCGACTCGAAGACCTCGGGCAAGTTCGTCACGGGCGACGACGGTGTGCGCAAGTGGGACGGCGAACTGGGGCGCAACCACGTGACCAAGGCCGTGGACTACCCCGTCTCTCCTCCGGTGGGCGGTGACCACAACCCGGTGTGGATGAACTGCAACGGGGACGTCTACACCGACGAGATCAACGACACCAACGCCGTGCACTCGCTGGAGCACGGCGCTGTGTGGGTGACGTACAACGCCTCGGCCGACAAGGCCGCCGTCGACGCGCTCGCGGCGAAGGTGAAGAAGACGCCGTACACGCTGATGAGTCCGGTGGACGGCCAGAAGGACCCGATCATGCTGTCCGCCTGGGGGCACCAGCGCACGGTGACCGGTGCGGACGACCCGAACCTGGACGCGTTCTTCGAGAAGTTCGTCCAGGGGGAGCAGACGCCCGAGCCGGGGGCCGCCTGCACCAACGGGCTGTCCAAGTGAGGCAGGTCGGGCTGATCGCGGGGGCCGCGGCCTTGGCACTGGTCGCGACCGGGGCGATCACCTACGCGGTGGCGGGGGACGAGGGGTCCTCGGACGCGGTTCCGGCCGCGGAGTCCGCGGACGCCGGGTTCGCCCGGGACATGGCCGTGCACCACCAGCAGGCCGTCGAGATGTCGTACGTCGTACGGGACCGCACGGACGACGAGGAGGTCCGGCGGCTCGCCTACGACATCGCCCAGACGCAGGCCAACCAGCGGGGCATGCTGCTGGGCTGGCTCGACCTGTGGGAGCTGCCCAAGGTGTCCGCGGATCCGCCGATGACCTGGATGGGCATGGGGGACACGGCCTCCGGCAAGGACGGGGCGCTGATGCCGGGGATGGCGACCAATACCGAGATGGAGCGGCTGGGGTCGCTGAGCGGGGAGCGGGCCGAGGTCTTCTACCTGCAGCTCATGACGGACCACCACAAGGGCGGGGTGCACATGGCCCAGGCGTGCGTCCGTGCGTGTGAGGTGGGGGTCGAGAAGCGGCTCGCCCGGGGGATGGTGGAGGGGCAGGAGTCCGAGATCGCGCTGATGGCGGGGATGCTGGAGGAGCGGGGGGCGGCGGCCCGGCCGTAGCGGACGGGGCTCCGGGACATCGCGTCGCTTTGACGATTACACTGGGCCCGTGCCTCAACTACGTCTCGCCCTGAATCAGATCGACTCGAGCGTCGGCGACCTCGCCGGCAACGCCGAAACGATTGTCCGCCGGACCCGGCACTCCGCCGAGCGGGGAGCGCACCTCGTGGCGTTCCCCGAGATGGCGCTGACCGGGTATCCCGTCGAGGACCTCGCCCTGCGGTCGTCCTTCGTGGAGGCCTCGCGGGCGGCGCTGCGCTCGCTGGCCGCGCGGCTCGCCGAGGAGGGGCTCGGGGAGCTTCCGGTGATCGTCGGGTACCTCGACCGCAGCGCCGCCGCCCAGCCGAAGTACGGGCAGCCGGCCGGTGCGCCGCAGAACGCGGGCGCCGTGCTGTACGGGGGTGAGGTGGTGCTGAGCTACGCCAAGCACCACCTGCCGAACTACGGCGTCTTCGACGAGTTCCGGTACTTCGTGCCCGGCGACACCATGCCGGTGGTGCGGGTGCGCGGGGTCGATGTCGCCCTCGCCATCTGTGAGGACCTGTGGCAGGACGGGGGGCGGGTGCCGGCGGCGAGGTCGGCCCGGGCCGGGCTGCTGCTGTCGATCAACGCCTCGCCGTACGAGCGGGACAAGGACGACACCCGGCTGGAGCTGGTGCGCAAGCGGGCGCAGGAGGCCGGGTGCACGACCGCGTACCTCGCGATGACGGGCGGGCAGGACGAGCTGGTCTTCGACGGGGACTCGATCGTCGTGGACCGTGACGGCGACGTCGTGACGCGTGCCCCGCAGTTCGCCGAGGCGTGTGTCGTGGTCGACCTCGAGCTGCCCCTCGCGGAGGCCGACGCGCCGACGGGGGTCGTCGACGACGGGCTGCGGATCGACCGGGTCGTGCTGTCGGAGGAGCCCGTGCCCGCGTACGACGCCTCGTCGGCCGGAGAGTACGCCTCGCGGCTCGACGATGACGAGGAGGTGTACTCCGCGCTGGTCGTGGGGCTGCGGGCGTACGTCGAGAAGAACGGGTTCCGGTCGGTGCTGATCGGGCTGTCCGGGGGGATCGACTCGGCGCTGGTCGCCGCTCTCGCCTGCGACGCGGTGGGGGCGGAGAACGTGTACGGCGTGTCGATGCCGTCGAAGTACTCGTCCGAGCACTCGAAGGACGACGCGGCGGAGCTGGCGCGGCGGACGGGGCTGAACTACCGGACCGTGGCGATCGAGCCGATGTTCGACGCGTACATGGGGGCGCTGGGGCTGACGGGGCTGGCGGAGGAGAACCTTCAGTCGCGGCTGCGGGGGACGCTGCTGATGGCGATCTCCAATCAGGAGGGGCACATCGTGCTGGCGCCGGGGAACAAGTCGGAGCTGGCGGTGGGGTACTCGACGCTGTACGGGGACTCGGTCGGGGCGTACGGGCCGATCAAGGACGTGTACAAGACGTCGGTGTTCCGGCTGGCCCAGTGGCGCAACCGGGCGGCGGCGGAGCGGGGGCAGACGCCGCCGATCCCGGAGAACTCGATCTCCAAGCCGCCGAGCGCGGAGCTGCGGCCGGGGCAGGTGGACACGGACTCGCTGCCGGACTATCCGGTGCTGGACGCGATCCTGGCGCTGTACGTGGACCGGGACCGGGGGGCGGACGAGATCGTCGCGGCCGGGTTCGACGCGGAGCTGGTGACGAGGACGCTGCGGATGGTGGACCGGGCGGAGTACAAGCGGCGGCAGTACCCGCCGGGCACGAAGATCTCCCCGAAGGGCTTCGGCAAGGACCGCCGCCTCCCGATCACGAACGGCTGGCGCGAGGGGGCACGCGCCTGACGCGCGTCTGACGCGCGTCTGCGGGATGCCTGCGGCGCGGGGTTCGGTCCGGTGGGGGCGGGCGCAGCGCCCGCGGTCGGTGGGTGGGGCGGGGCCGCGTCGGGGGTGTCCGTCCTCGGACCGGCGCGGATCACGTCCGCCGGTGAGGGTGCGGGGCGCGGACGCGCCGGCCACTGCGGGCGGCCACCCCCGCCCCGACCCCTCCGCGCCGTACGCGGCTGCCGCCCCCGTTCCCGTTCCCGCGGGCAGTCGTGCCGCAGGGCGGCACGGGTGGGCGGTGGGGGGTCCCTCCCGCTCATGGGGGTCCCTCCCGCTCGAGCGAAGCCGAGAGTGGGGGAGAAGCCGAGAGTGGGGGAGGCACCCCGCGAGCGCCGGGCCGCGCGAACACCCCCGGCCCGCACCGACGCCGGGCACCCCGCGAGCGCCGGGCCGCGCAGACCGACCCCGGTGCACACCGACGCCGTGCGCTTCGGACGCCGTCGCGCTCGCGGAGCCGGCTCTCAGTCGTCCTGTGTGGTGACCCTCACACGGGCCGCTATGGGGAGGTGGTCGCTCGCCGTGGCCGGGAGGGTCCAGGAGCTCTCCGGTTCGGCGCCCTTGACCAGGATCTGGTCGATCCGCGCCATCGGGAACGACGCCGGCCAGCTGAAGCCGAAGCCGCTGCCCACGGCGCCCTGGGTGGAGCGCATCTGGGAGGTGACGGCGTTCAGGGCGCGGTCGTTCATCGTGCCGTTCAGGTCGCCGAGCAGCACGATGTTCGGCAGTGGTTCGTCGGCGATGGCCTCCCCCAGGGCGTCGGCGCTCCTGTCCCGCTGACGGGCCGTGAACCCGGCCTCCAGCTTCACCCGGACGGAGGGGAGATGGGCGACGTAGACGGCGACCTGGCCGGCCGGCGCGGCCACCGTGGCACGCATCGCGCGCTTCCAGCCGAGGCGGATGTCGACCGCCTTCACGTCGCTCAGGGGGTACTTGCTCCACAGCCCGACGGTGCCGACCACCTTGTGGTACTCGTACGTCGACTCCAGCGCCCGCTCGTACGTCGGGACCGCCGACGCCTTCAGCTCCTCCAGGGCCAGCACGTCCGCACCCGAGGCGGCCACGCCGCGGGCGGTGGCGGACGGGTCCGGGTTGTCGGCGTTGACGTTGTGCGTGGCCACGGTGAGGTCGCCGCCCGTGGCGGTCTTGTCGGTGAGCAGGCTGCCGAAGAGGTTCAGCCAGACGGCCACCGGCAGGATCGTCGCGATCAGCGCCGTCGCCGACTTGCGGACCAGGCCGAGGACGAGCAGTACGGGGATCAGCAGGCCCACCCAGGGGAGGAAGGTGTCCACCAGGCTGCCCAGGTTGCCGATCGCGTTCGGGATGTGGCCGTGGGCCAGCATGACCAGGGCCGTCAGGACCGAGCAGGCGGCCAGGACGAGACCGCGGCGCCAGACGCGGCGGTCGCCGCGCCAGCCTCTGGTGAGGCGCTCGCGCAGGCGCCGGAGCCGGGTCGGCCGCGGCTCGGACCCCGAACCGCCGTTGTCCGTCTCCGTCGTGTACGCCTGCTGCGCCATACCGTCGCCTCACAACCTGCCGTGCACACCGTCGCCCCCGTGTCCGTAAGACCCTAGGGGATGATCGGTTCCTTTCCTGCCGCCCCTCGGCGGCCGTACAGGGGCGAGGACGTGCGGGGGCGCTCGGGGAGTTCCGGGCGGGGGTGGTGAAAGCGCCCTCTGTGACGAAACGCGCACATCGCGGCTAGCCGGTGACGGGGCGTAGGCCCTCCAGGAGCGTGTCGACGACTTGCTCGGCCAGGTCGTCCGGGAGGTCGGCGTCGGGGCGCAGGACGGTGCGGACGAGGATGGGGCCCACGACGATGTCGTTGAGGATCTCCATGTCGACGTCGGCGCGCAGTTCGCCGTTCTCCCGGCCCCGGCGCAGCACCTCCAGGCCGAGCCGGCGGCGCGGCAGGATGACGGTGTCGTGGTAGGCGGCCCAGAGGTTGGGGCTGCTCTTCATCTGGGCGCGCACGTTGTGCAGGATCGCCGAGGTCCGACCGGCCAGGCCGCGCAGGCGCAGGGACTCCAGCAGGACGACGAGGTCGTCGCGCATGGAGGTGCCGGGGAGTTCGGGGTCCGGGGGCTCGGCGGCGCGCAGGACGTCGACGAGGAGCTGTTCCTTGCCGCTCCAGCGGCGGTAGATGGTGGCCTTGCCGACGCCGGCGGTGCGGGCGATGCGCTCGATGGAGAGCTCCGCGAGGGGCACGCCGTCCTCCAGGAGCTTCATCACTCCCTCGATGATGGCGCGTTCGACCGCCTCGCTGCGGGGGCGGCCCCGTGCGGGACCGTCCTGCCGGGGGTCGGTGTCGGCCGGGATCACGTCGTCGGGTCCTTACGTCGGGGGTGGGCCGGGACGATTCTCCCGGTGGGCGGTGGAGACGGTCCACCGCCCGGGGGTCATCGGTCCGTCGCCGGCGTCAGTTCCTGCTTCTCCTCCTCCTCTTCGGGCGTCGGCGTACGGCCGGGCAGGAACACGGCGACGACGACCGCGCCCAGCACCGCGACGCCCGCTCCCCACAGCGCGGTGACGTGCATGGCGTGCAGGAACGCGTCGTCGGCCGCGCCGATCAGGGGCTCGCCGCGCGCGCCCAGCCGGTCCGCCACGGCCAGGGTGGCCTCGATGGACTCGCCGGCGGCGTGCCGGAGGCCGGGCGGCAGCAGGCCGAGATCGTCCTCGATGCCGTTGCGGTAGGCGGCGGACAACACCGAGCCGAGTACGGCGATGCCGAGGGCGCCGCCGACCTGGCGGAAGACGTTGCTGAGGGCGGAGGCGGAGCCGGCCTTCTCGCGGGGCAGGGCCTGCATGATGACGACGCTGACCGGCGTCATGACGTGCGCCATGCCGGCGCCCATGAGGAAGAAGACGACCTCCAGGATCCAGATCGGCGTGTCCCCGTCCAGGGTGGCGAACGCGGCCAGCGTCGCGGCGAGCACCAGCAGGCCGGCGGTCGTGGTGGTCCTGTAGCCGAAGCGGTCCACCAGGAGGCGGGCCCGCGGTGCGAAGAGCATCTGTGTGGCGGCCAGTGGCAGCAGCAGCAGGCCCGTCTCCAGCGGCGAGTAGCCGCGCACGCTCTGGGTGTAGAACACGGCGAAGAACGTCACGCCCATCAGCGCGAAGAAGACCAGCGCGATCGCGACGACCGCGGCGGAGAACACCTTGTTCTTGAAGTAGGCGACGTCGATGGACGGGTGGTCGCTGCGCTTCTCGAACACCACGAACGCGGCGAGCACGGCGAGGCCGGCGCCGACCGTCGACACCACCGTGACGTCGGTGAAGTCGGCGAGCTGGCCGCCCTTGATGATGCCGTAGACCAGCAGGACCAGTCCGGTCACGGACAGGACGACGCCGACGGGGTCGATCCGGCCGGGGTTCGGGTCGCGGGAGTCGGGGACCAGCCACAGCATCAGGGCGACGGCGAGGACGACGATGGGCACGTTGACGAGGAAGACCGAGCCCCACCAGAAGTGGTCCAGGAGGAATCCGCCGGTGATCGGGCCGATGGCGATGGCGAGGCCCACACCGCCCGCCCAGATGCCGATGGCCTTGGGCTGCTCGTCGCGTTCGAAGACGTTCATCAGGACGGCCAGGGTGGCCGGCATGACGAGTGCGGCGCCCGACCCCATCACCGCGCGGAAGCCGATCAGCTCGGCCGGTGAGCCGGAGAACGCGGCGAGCGCCGAGCCGGCGCCGAACACGACGAGACCGCCGATCAGCACCTTCTTGCGGCCGAGCCGGTCGCCCAGCAGGCCCGCGCTGAAGAGCAGACCGGCGAAGACGAGCGTGTAGGAGTTGATCGCCCACTCCAGCTCGCTCTGGGTGGCGCCCAGGCCGGTGGGGGCGGGGGTGGAGATCGTCTTGATGGCGACGTTCAGGATCGAGTTGTCGAGTACGACGATCAGCAGGCTCAGCATCAGCACGCCGAGGATCGCCCAACGGCGCCGGTGCACGGCTTCCGGGACCCGGTGGCGGGCAGGGGCGGCAGGAGAAGTCATGCGGCCCAGAGTAGTTAATTACGATACGGGACCGTCTCGTATCGTAAGCGTTTTGCCCAGAACTTGCCGGGATATTGCACGGCGGAACTCACAGGGGGTCCTCTGGCCCTCGCCGGGGCGAGGTGCCACCATGGAAGTGGTCCGGGGACGCCGTCAGGGCGCCTCGAGATGACGTGTTGGGAGACGGTTCAATGACGCAGCTTTCGGCTGCCCAGACCGGGGCGACGTCCGGTTCCCCCTCCGGCGGAGCGACGCTGTACGGGGGCAAGGGCACGCGCCGTATCACTGTCCGCGACATCGCCGCCGCCAAGGAGCGCGGCGAGAAGTGGCCCATGCTCACCGCGTACGACGCGATGACCGCGTCCGTGTTCGACGAGGCCGGCATCCCGGTCGTGCTCGTCGGTGACTCGGCCGGTAACTGCCACCTCGGGTACGAGACCACCGTGCCCGTCACCCTCGACGAGATGACCATGCTGTCGGCGGCGGTCGTACGCGGTACCTCGCGCGCGCTGATCGTGGGCGACCTGCCCTTCGGCTCCTACCAGGAGGGTCCGGTGCAGGCGCTGCGCTCGGCGACCCGGCTGGTGAAGGAGGCCGGTGTCGGTGCCGTGAAGCTGGAGGGCGGCGAGCGGTCGCACCGGCAGATCGAGCTGCTGGTGGAGTCCGGGATCCCGGTGATGGCCCACATCGGGCTGACGCCGCAGTCGGTGAACGCGATGGGGTACCGGGTGCAGGGGCGTGGCGAGGAGGCGGCGCAGCAGCTGCTGCGGGACGCGAAGGCCGTGCAGGACGCGGGGGCGTTCGCGGTGGTGCTGGAGCTGGTGCCGGCGGAGCTGGCGGCCGAGGTGACCCGGGTGCTGCACATTCCGACCGTCGGGATCGGGGCCGGGCCGGACACGGACGCGCAGGTGTTGGTGTGGACCGACATGCTGGGGCTGACGGGGGGGCGTGTGCCGAAGTTCGTGAAGCGGTACGCCGATCTGCGTGAGGTCATGAGCGGGGCGGTGAAGGCGTTCGCCGAGGATGTCGTGGGCGGAACGTTCCCGCAGGAGGAGCACTCCGTGCACTGAGCAGCTCTGCTGCTGTTGAGCCACTGTCGCACCACCTGTCGGCCCCGTCGATCTTCCCCCGTCGGCGGGGCCGACACCTTTTTGCGCCTGAACCGGCGCCGCTCTCGCGGATGTGGTGCGCGCCGTTGGGGTGCCTCAATTGATGGTTGCGGTGGCCACGCGGGAGTTGTCGGTGCCGTCGGCTGACCTGTCGGTGGGATGTCGGGGGTTTGTCGGTGGGGGTTGGGACAGTTCTCGGCATGACGCGAAACGACAAGGACCTGGGGGGCGCGGGGAGCGCCGTCACCGTGCGGGGGCTGGTCAAGCACTACGGCGGGACCAAGGCGCTGGACGGCGTCGATCTGGATGTGCGGGAGGGCACCGTGATGGGGGTGCTCGGGCCGAACGGGGCCGGGAAGACCACGCTCGTACGGATCCTGTCCACCCTGCTCACGCCGACCGCCGGGCACGCCACCGTCGCGGGGTACGACGTGGTGCGCCAGCCGAGGCAGCTGCGCCGGGTGATCGGGCTGACCGGGCAGTACGCCTCCGTGGACGAGAAGCTTCCGGGGTGGGAGAACCTGTATCTGATCGGGCGGCTGCTCGACCTGTCCCGCAAGGAGGCGCGGTCCCGCGCCGACGAGCTGCTGGAGCGGTTCTCGCTCACCGAGGCGGCCCGCCGGCCGGCGGCCACCTACTCCGGCGGTATGCGGCGGCGCCTCGACCTGGCCGCCTCGATGATCGGCCGGCCGGCCGTGCTGTACCTGGACGAGCCGACCACGGGACTGGACCCCCGTACCCGCAACGAGGTGTGGGACGAGGTCAAGCGGCTGGTCGGGGACGGGGTGACGGTGCTGCTGACCACCCAGTACATGGAGGAGGCCGAGCAGCTCGCCTCCGAGCTGACCGTCGTGGACCGGGGCAAGGTCATCGCGAGCGGCGGCATCGAGGAGCTGAAGGCCAAGGTCGGCGGCCGTACGCTGCGGGTCCGCCCGGCCGATCCGCTGCAGTTGCGCCCGCTGGCGGACGCCCTCGACACGCTGGGCATCACCGGGCTCGCCACGACCACCGTGGACACCGAGCGGGGTGCCGTGCTCGTCCCGGTGCTGAGTGACGAGCAACTGACCGCCGTGGTCGGCGCGGTCACCGCGCGCGGTATCACCCTCAGCTCCATCACCACCGAACTGCCCAGCCTGGACGAGGTGTTCCTGTCCCTCACCGGCCACCGCGCCGGTGTCCCGCAGGACGCCGTACCCGCCGAGCCCCATGAGGAGGTCGTCGCCGTATGAGTGCCGCCACCGCCACCGCCACCACCGACCTCCGCGCGGACGCGCGGATCCCGTTGCGCGCCCATCTGCGGCACACCGGGGCGCTGGTGCGCCGCAACCTGCTGTGGATACGGCAGGACCCGGAGTCGATGTTCGACGCCGTGCTGTTCCCGATCGTCTTCACCCTGCTGTTCGTGTACGTCTTCGGCGGCTCCATCGGGCAGTCGCTGGGCGGCGGACAGCAGGCGTACGTGCAGTACATCGTGCCCGGTCTGATGGCCATGATGGGCATGAACATGGCCCAGGGGGTGGGCACCGGGTTCAACCAGGACTTCAACACCGGGGTCATGGACCGCTTCCGGTCGCTGCCGATCGGGCGCGGCTCGGTGCTGTTCGCCAAGATCTCCGTCGAGATGGTGCGGATGCTGATCGCCACCGCCATCCTGATGGTCGTCGGTGTGCTCGTCGGCTTCGACATCGACAACTGGCCGGGACTGTTCGCCGCCGTGGGACTGTCCGCGGTGTTCGGCTCGGCGCTGATGTGGATCTTCCTCACGCTGGGCGTGGTGATGAAGAACGCGCAGTCGGTGCAGGCGATGGGCTTCCTGGTGCTGATGCCGCTGCAGTTCGGCTCGTCGATCTTCGCGCCGACCCAGTCGATGCCGGGCTGGCTGGAGTCCTTCACCCAGGTCAACCCGTTGTCCGCGCTCGCGGACGCCGCACGCGGGCTGATGGTGGGCGGCCCGGTCGCCCACGACCTGTGGATGACCCTGGCCTGGTCGGTGGGGATCACCGCGGTGATGGCACCGGTCGCGATCCACAAGTTCCGTACGAAGAGCTGATCACGCCGGCCCGAGCAGGGCGTCGGCCTCCTCCGGGGAGAGGCCGGCGCCCTCGGCGTACGCGATGTCGTACGCCGGGTCGCCGAGTGCCGCCCGGACGCGCGCCTCGGCGCGTGCGCGCGCCTCGCGTTCCACCTGCCCGGCGTGGTGCTCGGGCGGCAGCCAGGAGTCGGCGGCGCCGAGGCAGCGGGCCGCGTCCCGGGCGTGCCGTCCGCCGTCGAGTCCGGCGAGGGCGAGGGCGCCCAGGGTGACGTACGCCGAGCGCATGTGGGGGGCCATGGCGGCGGACAGCGGATCGCCCGCCTGCCGGATCGCCTTGCGGATGATCACCAGGGCCTGCTCGTCGTTGCCGTCGGCCACCTCCAGCCAGCCCTCGGCACCGAGGATGAACGCGTCGAAGACGACGTAGTGCGCGATGCGGAACTCCTCGCGCAGGGCCCGCAGATGCTCCCGGGCCTCCGCCGTACGACCGGTCGTGCACAGCCAGCCGGTCAGGAAGAGCCGGGCGGCGGGCAGGGCCTCGACATGCCGGCCGCGCGTGTCGTCGATGACCTCGCGCAGCAGCCGCTCACCGCGCTCCGCCTCACCCGCCTCCAGCAGCGCGCTGCCCAGCCGGGCGGTGAGGATGGCCGTGTGGGCACGGGCGCCGAGACGGCCGGCGTGCTCGATCGCCGCCTCGTAGTCCGCGGCGGCGTCCCGGTACGCGCCGGCGCGTTCGAGGGCCTCGCCGCGCGCGGAGAGGGCCTCGGCGATGCCCCAGGTGTCGCCGAGCCGGCGGTGGATCTCCAGGGCCTCGTCGGCGTCGCGGCGCGCGTCGCCGGCCCAGTCGCTGCGGTTGGCCAGGAAGTTGGCGCGCAGCTGGAGGTTGGAGGCCAGCTCCCATGCGAATCCGGGGTTCTCCCGGCAGGTGCGGATCGCCGCGTCGACCACCCGGTGCAGCCGCTCCATGTCGCCGGTCAGCATCACGGCGAAGATCCAGAGCAGGCCGGGCGGCCGGCAGACCTGCGGCATGCCCGGTTCGTACGTCGCGCCGACGAGACGCAGCTTGTGCTGTGCCTGCGGGGTCTGCCAGTCGTCGAGTTCGGTGTCCATGTGGGCCAGATGGGCCAGGTGTACGCCGCGCCGGGCCTCGGCGAGGAGTTCGCCGGTCATCGGGGGCGGGGCGTCGGTGCAGCGCTCCCACAGCGGTACGGCGGGTCGTACGGGTTCGGTGAACGGGTCGGGGGCGAGGGCCATGACCTCGGTGCACCAGTTGCGGGCCTCGATGCGCAGGTCGCGCATCTGCCAGTACCAGACGAGCGACAGGGTGATGCAGAGGGCCTCCTGCTCGTCGCGCAGGGCGAGGGCGTGGCGCAGGGCCGTGCGCACGTTCTCGTACTCCCGCTCCAGCAGCGCGATGGCGGCCACCTGGTCCGGGCCGCGCAGCATAGGCTCGGTGGTGCGGGCGACCTCACGGAAGTACGTCAGGTGCGCCCGCTCGGCCTCCGGGCGCCGGCCGGACTCGTCGAGGCGTTCGCCGGCGTACTCGGCGACGGTCTCCAGGAGCCGGTAGCGCATCTCGCCGTCGCCCGAAGGGGCGGCCACCACCAGGGACTTGTCGACGAGGGAGCCGAGCGCGTCGAGCGCGGCCGGTCCGCAGACGGCCTCGGCGGCGGCGAGGCCGCAGCCGCCCGCGAAGACCGAAAGGCGGCCCAGTACGTCGCGTTCGTCCGCGTCGAGCAGTTCCCAGGACCAGTCGACGACGGCCCGCAGGGTCTGCTGCCTGGGGAGGACGGTGCGGCTGCCGGAGGTGAGCAGCCGGAAGCGGTCGTCGAGCCGGTCGGCGATCTGGCGCGGGGTGAGCATCCGCAGCCGGGCGGCGGCGAGTTCGATGGCCAGCGGCAGTCCGTCGAGGCGGCGGCAGATCTCCGCGCAGGCCGCCGCGGTGTCGTCGTCGGCGTCGGTGCGGAAGCCGGGGCGGGCGGCGGCCCCCCGGTCGGCGAGCAGGCGCAGCGCGACCGGCTCGGGAAGCGGCTCCACCGGTCGCAGCAACTCCCCCCGCACACCGAGGGGTTCACGGCTGGTGGCGAGGACGGTGAGCCGGGGGCAGCGTTCCAGCAGCGCCTCGACGAGGTGGGCGGCGGCCTCGACGACGTGCTCGCAGTTGTCCAGGATCAGCAGCATGCGGCGCGGGCCGCAGTGTTCGGCGAGGCGCTCCACCGGGTCGTCGTGCCGGTCGGTGACGGCCCGTATGCTCTCGGCGCCGGCGCCGTAGAGCACGGTCTCGCGGGCGCCGACGGCGGTGAGGACGGTCTCGGGGACGGCGTCGGGGTCGTCGACCGGGGCGAGTTCGGCGAGCCACACGCCGTCGGGGAGGGTCTGCCGTACGGTCTCGGCGGCCTCCTGCGACAGCCGGGTCTTGCCGGCTCCGCCCGGTCCGAGCAGGGTCACCAGGCGGGCGGCGGCGAGGTCTGCGCGGATGGTCTCGATGTCGGCCTCCCGGCCGACGAACGAGGTCAGCCGGGCCCGCAGGTTGCCCGGCGGTGCGCCGGCCCGGGTTCCGGCCGCCGGCCCGGGTTTCAGCAACTCGGCGTGCAGTGCGCGCAGTTCGGTGCCGGGGTCGGAGCCGAGACGGTCCGCGAGCAGGAGTCGTACGTCCTCGTAGGCGGCCAGGGCCTCGGCGGTGCGGCCCGTGTCGCGCAGGGCGCGCAGCCGCAGCGCCTGGAGGGGTTCGTCGAGGGGGTGACCGTCGCACAGCGCGGTCAGTTCGGGCAGGGAGTGCTCGGCGTCGCCGAGGGCGAGGGCGGCGGTGTGCCGGGCGCGCAGCGCGTCCAGGTGCCGGGTCCGCAGGCGGGCCGCGTCGGCGGTGCGGTCGGGCAGGCCGGTGAGGGCGGGGCCGCGCCACAGGGCGAGGGCGTCGTCGAGGACGACGGCCGCCTTCGCCGGGTCGCCGTCGGCGAGGGCGCGCAGGCCGTCGCCGGCCAGCCGCTCGAAACGGTGCAGGTCGATGTCGTCGGGCGCGGCGGTCAGCCGGTAGCCGCCGTCGACGGAGGCGATCTGGTCCGCGCCGAGCGTCCGGCGCAGCCGCCCCACCAGCGCCTGGAGCGCCCCGGTGGCGTCGGCCGGCGGATCGGCGTCCCCCCAGACCTCGTCGACCAGCAGGCCCACGGGCACGGTGCGCCCGGTCCGCAGGGCGAGCACGGTCAGCAGGGCGCGCAGCCGCGCCCCGCCGACGGGGACGACGGTGCCGTCGGGACGGAGTGCCTGGGTGGTGCCGAGGATGCGGTAGCGCACGGGGTCCATTGTCTCCGGTGGTGGCGGCAGGGGTCACGGGGCCCGGTCGGCGTGGCCGTCGTGGCCGGCGCGGTCGGCGTGGCCGGCGTGGCCGGCGCGGTCGGCGTGGCCGGCGTGGCCGGCGCGGTCGGCGTGGCCGGCGCGGTCGGCACAGTCGGCCCGGTCGTCGTGGTCGGCCCGGTCTGCCCGGTCGGCACAGTCGGCCCGGTCGGCACAGTCGGCCCGGCCGGCGTGGTCGGCGTGGTCGGCGTGGTCGTCGTGGCCGGCGTGGTCGGCGTGGTCGTCCCCACCCTGCGCGGAACCGGCGGCCGACGCGAGACGTTTTCACCGTGCGCCCGGTACCGTCGGGCGGTCCCCGCGTACGCCCGACCGTCTGAGGAGCCCCATGACCACCGCCGCCACCCGTCACAGCGACCGGAGGATCAGCCCGGTCTTCCTGGGCATCCTGGCCGTGACGGCGGTCACCGGGTGGGCCACCTGGACCGGGTTCGCCGAGCAGCCGGGCGTGGCCGTGTTCCTGTTCGTGACGGCCGCCTGGATCGTCTCCCTGTGCCTGCACGAGTACGCGCACGCGCGCACGGCCCTGCACAGCGGCGACATATCGGTCGGCGCGAAGGGCTATCTCACGCTGAACCCGATGAAGTACACGCACGCCCTGCTGAGCATCGTGCTCCCGGTCGTCTTCGTCATCATGGGCGGGATCGGCCTGCCGGGCGGTGCCGTGTTCATCGAGCGCGGCCGGATCCGGGGGCGCTGGCGGCACAGCCTGATCTCGGCGGCGGGCCCGCTGACGAACGTGCTGTTCGCGATCGTGTGCACGGCGCCGTTCTGGCTGGGCGCGCTGGACGGCGTACCGGCCGACTTCCGCTTCGCGCTGGCGTTCCTGGCGCTGCTCCAGGTGACGGCCGCGATCCTGAACTTCCTGCCGGTTCCGGGGCTGGACGGCTACGGCGTGATCGAGCCCTGGCTGTCGTACGACGTCCGGCGGCAGGTGGAGCCGTTCGCCCCGTTCGGTCTGCTGTTCGTGTTCGCGCTGCTGTGGGTGCCGTCGGTGAACGGCGCGTTCTTCGACGTGATCGACTCGCTGCTGGGGACGCTGGGCATCGACGAGCTCGACACGTACTGCGGCTACGACCTGTTCCGCTTCTGGCGGGAGGCGGACGGGTACTGCTCGGTCAGCCCGTGACCGGCCCGCCGTCCCGCGCCGCCGCCCGCCCGCGCCGCGCGTAGTACCAGGTCATGTTGGACGACAGTCCCGCCAGCAGCACCCAGACGATGCCGATGAACACACTGCCCCGCACGAAGGAGACGACGGCCGCGGCGACGGCGAGGAGGCAGACGGCGAGGGCGTAGAGGGCGAGGCGGGGCATGGCTGGGGGCTCCTGTCGGGGGACACTGCTGCGGCACTGCTACGGCCTCCAGTGTCCCCCATCGCCTCATACGTCCGTCACGCGGAGCCCGGCGTGTGCCTTGTAGCGGCGGTTGACGGAGATCAGGTTGGCGACCAGCGACTCCACCTGGTGGGCGTTGCGCAGCCGCCCGGCGAAGACGCCCCGCATGCCCGGGATGCGCCCGGCGAGCGCCTGCACGATCTCGACGTCGGCCCGGACCTCGCCGAGCACCATCACATCGGTGTCGATCTCGTCGATCTCCGGGTCCTGGAGCAGTACGGCGGACAGGTGGTGGAAGGCGGCGGTGACCCGGGAGTCCGGCAGCAGCGCGGCGGCCTGCTGGGCGGCGCTGCCCTCCTCCGGCTTCAGCGCGTAGGCGCCCTGCTTGTCGAAGCCGAGCGGGTTGACGCAGTCCACGACGAGTTTGCCGGCCAGTTCCTCGCGCAGGGACTCGAGCGTCTTGCCGTGGCCGTCCCACGGCACGGCGACGATCACGATGTCGCTGCGCCGGGCGGTCTCGGCGTTGTCGGCGCCCTCGACGCCGTGCCCGAGCTCCTCGGCGGCGTCCCGCGCGCGCTCGGCGGCGCGGGAGCCGATGATCACCTTCTGGCCGGCCTTGGCGAGCCGGTGGGCCAGGCCCTTGCCCTGCGGTCCGGTGCCGCCGAGCACGCCGACGACGAGCCCGGAGACGTCGGGCAGGTCCCAGGGGTCCTTGGCGGGGGCCTTCGCGGGCGGCTGTGCGCTGCCACTGTCACTGTCACTGGAGGTCATGGCCCGACTCTACGTCCGTGACGGCGCCGCACCCGGTGTACGTGAGCCCTGTCACGCGGTCCGGGGCCGTGTCCCCGGTTCGGGCTAATCCGGGCCGAACACCGGGACGGAGAGGCGTGGTTGGGGAAGGATGCGGCGGCATGGACGCGGTACGGGTCGCACTGCTGCGGGAAGTGCTCGCCGGGACGGAGTGGCTGGGCGCCACCCGGCACTTCGCGGGGACGCTGCGCGGGTCGGTGGTCTCGCACGGCGGCGGGCTGCTGCTCGTGGGCACACCGGAGTACGAGCCG
Organism: Streptomyces sp. NPDC051740; assembly: GCF_044453165.1. Classification (NCBI taxonomy): domain Bacteria; kingdom Bacillati; phylum Actinomycetota; class Actinomycetes; order Kitasatosporales; family Streptomycetaceae; genus Streptomyces; species Streptomyces sp. NPDC051740. The sequence goes on from NZ_JBITCL010000012.1 coordinate 191,504, forward strand.
TGGCATCTGGCGGCACACCTGTCGGACGAGGCCGCCTGGTCGGGCACCCCGGAGCTGACCCCCACGCTCGTACGGCACGACGCGCGCGCCTCGGACCCCGCGCATCTGGCGGTGGGGCTGGGGCGCCTGGAGGCGGCGCGGCGGGGTGAGACGCTGCTGGTGGTGGCGCCCGGGGAGACGTCCGGGGAGGCCGGGAAGACGCCCGGGGAGGTGTCCGCCCCGCTCCTGGAGCGGGTGTGCGACGCCCGCCGGGCCGGGGCGACGGTGTTGTCGCTGGGCCCCGGTGAGGGGGAGCTCCCGGCGATGGCCCACGAGGTCCTGCCCGTCCCCGACGGCTCCGAGCTGGACCTGGACACCGTGCAGCACCTGGTCAGCGCGGCGGCCGGCGAGAACGTGCTGCCGGCCCGCCGGGGCCCCCGCCGCTTCCGGGACCGCCTGTCGCGGCTGGCCGACCTGCTGACGGCCCCGCCGCCGACGCGCTGGTAGCGCGGGCCCGCGCCGGTGCGGAAGCTCCTGCTGTCCCCCGCTGTCAGTCGTCGCCCCGCTCGCCCGCGGGGGCGTCACGCCACCTGGAGTCGTTCTCCCACTGGAGGTTGCGCTCGCGGGCCGTCTCCATGGCGTGTTCGGCCTCGGCGCGGCCGGCGTACGGGCCGAAGCGGTCCTTGGCGGGGCAGTCGGGCCCCTCCTCGACCTTCTTGTGCTCCAGGCAGTAGTACCACTCGCCCGGCTTTCCGACCGTCCGCTTCTTGAACAGGGGCATGACCGGCTCTCCTCCCACCGTCTCGCCATCTCACCAGGAAGATGGTCCCCCGTCGCCGCTGAATTAGACTCGCCGGCATGTCTGGCCAGTCGCTGCTCGTCCCTGGGGAGCTGTCCCCCACCCGTTCCGTGCCCGGGAACATCCGTCGTCCCGAATACGTCGGCAAGCCCGCCCCGACGCCGTACACCGGTCCGGAGGTGCAGACGCCCGAGACGGTCGAGGCGATGCGCACCGCCGGCCGGATCGCCGCGCGGGCGATGGCGGAGGCCGCGAAGCTGATCGCGCCCGGCGTGACGACGGACGAACTGGACCGGGTGGCGCACGAGTACATGTGCGACCACGGCGCCTACCCGTCGACGCTCGGCTACCGCGGCTTCCCCAAGTCGCTGTGCACGTCCGTCAACGAGGTCATCTGCCACGGCATCCCGGACTCGACGGTGCTGCGCGACGGCGACATCGTCAACCTGGACGTGACGGCGTACATCGGCGGGGTGCACGGCGACAACAACGCGACGTACCTGGTCGGGGAGGTGGACGAGGAGAGCCGCCTGCTGGTGGAACGCACCCGCGAGTCCCTCAACCGTGCGATCAAGGCGGTCAGGCCGGGCCGGCAGATCAACATCATCGGCCGGGTGATCGAGTCGTACGCGAAGCGGTTCGGCTACGGCGTGGTCCGTGACTTCACCGGCCACGGCATCAACTCGTCCTTCCACTCGGGCCTGATCGTCCCGCACTACGACAGTCCGCACGCGACGACGGTGATCCAGCCGGGGATGACCTTCACCATCGAGCCGATGCTGACGCTGGGGACCCACGAGTACGACATGTGGGACGACGGCTGGACGGTCGTGACGAAGGACCGCAAGCGCACGGCGCAGTTCGAGCACACGCTGGTGGTGACGGACACCGGCGCGGACATCCTGACGCTGCCGTGACCGTCCCGCAGACCTGTGGCCCGCCTTCTTCGGAGGGCGGGCTTTCTCGGTACACGTTTGCCGCGACGGCTCCCGTCAGGCCGGCGTCTCGTTCTCCGCGTCGTCGGGGGTGATCGTCATGATCGCGACCGCCGGCGGGTGCGGCTGCGGTGTGTACACGTACACGACGGTCAGGCCCGGCGTCCCCTCGCGCGGTTCAAGTCGGGTTCGGTACACGGTCAAAGAGCCGCTGTCGTGCAGCGGGCCCCGCCGAATGCCGAGCTTGGGGTTGTCCTCCAGCTCCCGCCGCAGCTCTTCGACCGCCTGCCGGGCAACGGGACCGAGCATCTGGAGGCGTTTCGCTGCCGCGGTCGCGACCACGACAACGGCACGGCTCACGCTCGCCCGCCCTTCTTGATCTCGGCGATGAGATCGAGCCCCTCCTGAAGCGCGTCGTCGAACTCGGGGTCACTGTAGGCACGGATACTTCCGGCATACGTTTTGATGACCTCGGCGACCTGATGCAAGTCGGTCGCCGTGGAAGCGTCGAGGGCGCGAGCGAGATCGGCCTCGAAATCCTCCTTGTCGCCCGGGAAGCCGCGGCCCTCGCGCAGGGCGGCCCGGATGTCGGCCACGGTCTTGAGCGGAGGCAGTGGCATGTGCGGTGTCTCGGCGCGCTGCGCACCCATGAGGTCTCCTCGGGACGGGTATGCGATTACGGCCATTATCGCGTCCCCTGATCGATCACGAGCCGGATTGCCGTATTCATCCATCCCCACCCCGCCGTAGCACTCCCCTATCCCCTTGACCCGCCCTCCTTCCAGAGGGCGGGCCTTCCCTTGCCATGGCAGAGTGAGAGTTACCGACAGGTCGTCGGCAAGATATCGACTTAGGTAAGCCTAACCATAGAAGATCTGGATTCATGGACTCCTTCTCGACCCTCATCCGCACCGCCTCCCACGAGCAGCACACGGAGGCGGAGACGTCGACGTTCATGAGCGATCTGCTCGGCGGCCGGCTGGACGTGGACGCGTACGCGCGCTACACCGAGCAGTTGTGGTTCGTGTACGAGGCACTGGAGTCCAGCGCGCGGGACCTGGCGTCGGACCCGGTGGCGGGCCCGTTCGTCCGGCCGGAACTGTTCCGCCTGCCCTCCCTGGAACGCGACCTGGCCCATCTGCGCGGCCCCGACTGGCGCTCGACGCTGACCGCCCTCCCCGCCACGCAGACGTACGCGGCCCGTGTCGCCGAGTGCGCCCGCACCTGGCCGTCCGGCTACGTCGCCCACCACTACACCCGCTACCTGGGCGACCTCTCCGGCGGCCAGATCATCCGCGGCAAGGCGGAGAAGACGTGGGGCTTCGCGAGGAAGGGCGACGGCGTCCGCTTCTACGTCTTCGAGGACATATCCAACCCGGCCGCCTTCAAGCGGGGTTACCGCGAACTGCTGGACGCGGTCCCGGTGGACGACCTGGAGAGGCAGCGCGTCGTGGCGGAGTGCAAGCGGGCGTTCACCCTGAACACGGACGTCTTCCGGGCGCTGGGCGAGGAGTTCCCGCTGTCGGCGTGACCCTGCCGTCCGAACGGCCCGGTCACCGGCCGAGGGGAGCGAGCCCGCGGGGTTCGATGCGCTCCTCCACCGCCCTGCCGCCGACGTTCTCGACCAGGTAGGCGCCCTTGCCGGGGATCTCCGTCACCGCCTCCACCAACTCCGTTCTCCGGTACACCAGACCGACTCCGTCGTCCGTGCAGTGCGCGGTGGGCAGGGTGCCGTCCGCCACGAGCCGGTGGATCAACGGGCGCCGGCCCTCGTCCGAGTCGTAGTGCACGCCGTTGCCGTACGGCAGGAAACCGAGCGCGTCCGTGACCGGGCGCAGCTCCGGCCCGAACGAGTCGGTCGCGCCTCCCCGGAACCAGCACAGGGAACCCGCGCTGACCCCGCTCAGCACGACGCCGGCCTGCCAGGCGCGGTGCAGGACGCGGTCCAGGCCGTGCGCTCTCCACACCGCCAGCAGATTGACCACCGAGCCCCCCATGACCCAGACCACGTCCTGGTCGAGGACCGCGCCCTCGACGTCGTCGACATTGGGCATGGGGAACAGGTGCAGCGGCGTCAGGTCGAATCCCGCCACCCGCGCGGCCTCGGTCATCCGGGCCGTGAAGTGCTCGGCGTCCCCGATGGCGGTGCCGACGTACATGATGCGCGGGCGTCGGCCGTGCACCCCGGAGAGGTCGACCGCGTGGTGCACCAGGGCGTCGAACACGACCCTGGTCCGCCCCCCGACGCGATGTCCGCCGGAGGTCGCGAGGATGGTCGGTTCCGATGCCGTCATGGCGATGATCGTATCGATGGTGTGCCGGCGGGCTCGGCCGCCCCGGGTTCCCCCGCGGACGGGACGCACGGGGCGCCTTCCTCGCGCGGTGGAGCGGTCAGCGTTCCAGGTAGACGCGGCCGCCGATCTCCGTCCAGCCCTCGGGCTGGGGGGCGGTGAGGATCTGGGAGCCCGTGCCCTGGGTGATGTTCAGGGCGCGGCCCAGGCGGTCGGTGAGGAGGAGGGCCGCGGCGCCCGTCGCCTCGTCCTCGTCGATGCCGTCGTCGCGGCCGGGGAAGGCGCGGGCCCGGATGCGGCCGGCCGGCTCGTCCAGCCAGGCCCAGGCGTAGATCCACTCCCCCTTCGGCGGCACGGACAGGGCGTCGACCTCGGCGGCGTTCGCGTACTGGCGCAGGGTGCGCGGCGGCGCCCACTCCGCCCGCGCCTCGATCCAGCAGAACTCCCCGTCCTGCCGGGCGCCCACCACCCCGGCGGGGACGACCAGTTCGGGTACGTCGAGCAGCCAGGCCGCACCGACGCAGGGATGGCCGGCGAAGGGCAGGCGCAGGGTGGGGGTGTAGATGTCGATCACCCCGCGCTCGGGGTCGTCGACGAACACGGTCTCGCTGAACCCGAGCTTCGCGGCGAACTCCTGCCGGTCCTCCGGCTCGGGCATCACCGAACCCTCGCGCACGACACCGAGTTCATTGCCGTACCCGCCGCGAGGTCCGCAGAAGACACGCAGCACGTCGTAGTCAGTCACGAGGGCATTCAAGCACCGCGCGAACGGCGAGGTCGTCCCAGGCGGTGGCAGACCAGGAGTGTTCGCCCTGTCCCGGGCACCCGGCAGACGCCTGGTGCGGCGGCTACTCGTCGTCGACGATGCTCCAGCCGGCCGCGGTCATACGCGTGCGCAACCGCTCGACGACCTCCGGCGCGGGGGCCTTGACGGAGAGGGCCGCCGCTGCCTGGTTGCGTACGAGGTGACGATCGATACCGAACGCCGCCTCGACGACCACGCCCAGGTGTTCGTCGGAGAGCAGCGGGTCGAGGACCACCAGCAGCGGCAGGTAGTCGTCGTGCTCGTCCATACCGGACGGGAAGACGAGCCGGAGCTGCCGCACGACCTCGTGCAACTCCTCCGGGATGTTTCCGGACGGCTCCACACCCTTCACAGGTCCGATCAGCCTCCTATCCATGAGAGGGGCGGGTGGGCGACGGCATGGAAACCTGCTCCATGTGCCGGAGCGCCCTCGCGGACCGCCACCGCACCGCAGGCCGGGCAGCGCCGCTCCGACCGGTCGTCCGGGAAACGGCGTTCGCCCGCGAGCGCCTGGACGTGCCGAGGTCCGAACCGTCTCACGGCGCTTCTCCCCAGGGAGGGCAGGGAGCCCCTGAAGCCCATCTGGGTTCGAAGAACTCCTCGCGGAAGATGTCCACCGCCGCCCTGAGCAGGGTGATGTCGATGTCCGGCCGGATGGAACTCAGCCGTGCCGAGGTGTCGTCCATACGGAATTCGAGCAGTGTCCCACCGGGTGCGCCCTCGACCCACTCCACCACTTCCATGGCATCGAAGTCGTTGTGGTCGCTCAGGACGACGAGTGCGAAGTAGTCGCGCCCTTGTACGGAGAAACGCCTCACAGCCACCCCTCGAACCGCACTTGTCCACCTCGCGTGCCCAACGGCCCGGCAGCCCCGCCCCCAAGACCACCGCCGCCTCCGACTGTCACAGGTTTTCGACGAAGCGGCGGAGGCGCGCTTGATGATCGGCGATCCACCCCTCTTCCAGGGCGATCGGGACGCGGACGGTCACCATGGAGATGGATTCGTCCTCCACGACAACCTCCGGGCAGTCCCGTTCGCCTTCGAGCCGGACGCTCATCGTGGGGCCGCGATCCGACTGCATCCATGTGACGTCCTGCCCCAGGGACAGCGCCTCCAGAGCCTGGCCCCAGGCATCCAGCTTGGATCGGGAGAGGACGAGGAGAGTGCTGCCCTTGACGAACAGGCTGGTGATCCCGATCTCCGCTTCCCAGAAGGCGCCATCCACGGATGACCGCACAACGATCCTGACTTCGTTCTCGAAATCGGTCAGCCGTACGAGCTCGAACGGAAACACACCCGCCCCCCCTTGCCCTGTTCGCTGGATTTTACAGGTGCCGGCTCACCTCGGCTCGTCGTCCGGCCCGGCCCGGCGCTGACGGCCGGCCTCCGGGTCACGGTGTGGCCGCTGGTTCCGGTCCCGGCGCTCGCGCCGTTCCGCGCCCCGGTAGGGTTCGCCTCCGGGAAGGGGAAGGTGAGGGGAACCGGATGAGCAGGGATCTCGGCTCTCGTGGGCTCCGCGGACTCGACAGGTGGGTGCTCGTGGTCGCTCTGTCGGTCACGGCGAGCGGCTGTGTGGTGGTGCACGGTGAGCGCGAGGTGCTCCCGGCCACCACCCGCGCCGAAGCCGCCGAGGCACTGGAGGAGTTCACGGCCGCGTACAACGAGGCCGACAAGGCGTACGACAGTTCCCTGGACGCCGACCACACCACCGGTGCCCTCGCCGACATCGACGGGGCGCGGCTGAAGGCCGGGCAGGTCAACAGCCCGGAGGGCAACGCCTCGCACACGCCGCTGGAGCTGACGGACGCGAAGTTCACCATCCCCAAGAAGGCCGGCTGGCCGCGCTGGTTCCTCGCCGACGCGACCGGCAACAAGGGCGGCGAGTCGCGCTGGCTGCTGGTGTTCACCCGGAACGGGCTGGACGAGACCTGGGAAGCGGCGTATCTGACACTGGTCGCCCCGGACGACATACCGGAGTTCAGGACCGACAAGGACGGGTGGGCCGAGGCCGTACCCGCGAACTCGGCGGAACTGGCGGTGGCGCCGGGCGAGTTGAGCAAGAGCTACACCACGTATCTGAAGGACGGCGGGAACGCCTTCGCCGAGGGCCCGTACACCAGCGCGTGGCGGGCGCAGCGCGGGAAGAAGTCGTCGCGGCCGGGGCTGGCCACGCAGTACATCGACGAGCCGATGACGAACGGCGACTACGCGCCGCTGGCGCTGCGCACGAAGGACGGCGGGGCGCTGGTGTTCTTCACCACGCGCCACTTCGAGAAGCAGACCGCGGCGGCCGGGGCGTCGGTGCCGACGCCGAACAAGGACGTGCTGGCGCTGACGACCGGGGAGATACGGCAGTCGCTGACGATGGAGTTCATCTCCAACGAGGTGGTGCTGGATCCGGCCGGCGACGGTGCGGTGGAGGTGCTGGGGCGGATCCAGGGGCTGACGTCGGCGCAGGGCGAGTAGGCCCCGGCCCGGGTCAGCGGCGCAGGGCGAGTGGGTCCCCGGCCCGGGTCAGTGGCGCAGGGGCCAGGCCGTGGCCGCGTGGTCGGGCTGTTCGTCGGCGTGGCGGGCGCAGGAGTCGGTGAGGACCTCCAGCAGGCTCAGCGGGTCCGGGAGCGGATGCTCGGGGCCGCGTACCCAGCGCACCGACCGGCCGTCGCCGCCGGGGAGGCGGGCGGGCGGGACGAGGACGTAGGAGCCGCGGCAGTGCCAGCGCAGGCCGGGGTGCTCGTCCATGGTCTCCGGGTGGCAGTCCAGCTCGCACGGCCACCACTCGTCCTCGTCCTCGGGGGTGCCGCGGGTGAGGGTGAAGAACAGCAGGCGGCCGTCGTCGCTCTCGGCGACGGGACCGACCTCGACACCGGCGTCGAGGAGGCGGGTGAGCGCCTCGCGGCCGGCGTCGAAGGGGACGTCGAGGACGTCGTGCACCATGCCGGTGGCGGTGATGAAGTTGGCCTGCGGCTGGTGGCGGGCCCAGCGCTCGATCTGGGCGCGGTCGGTGGTGGACTGCGTCTGCCAGGCGAACGACACCGGGTGCCGGGCGGGGGTGGGACAGCCCACACGGTCGCAGGAGCAGCCGTAGCCGGCGGCGGGGTGGGCGGCGGGCGCGAGCGGCAGTCCCGCTCCGGCGGCGGCGAGCAGCAGGTCCTCACGGCCGCCCTCGTCGGCGGCCTGCTCCGGGTTCGGGCGGCGTCCGCGCAGCCACTGGGAGAGCCTGCCCTGTCGGCCGGTCCGGCCGCCGAACTCCGCGCTCATCTATCCCCTCGCCTCGCCGTCGTGCCCAACAGCATGCCCCATGGTCCCACGATCGTGCGCGCCGGGGGGCCGGAGCGCACAATCGGCGCAGGTGGGACGAGGGGTGGTGAAAGGTACACGCGCGGTGCGGGCGCGTACACCGGTTCGGGTGTCGTCGGGCGGTCTGCGGTGATCCACGGACCTACCGTGGTCGTCATGGTCACAAGTGTCGCGTCGACGGGCCTGGCGGCCGTGGCTTCCGTGGTCGCGCTGGCCCTCACGGGCCCTCCGGGGCCGCTGGAGTGGGGCGGCGGGCCGCTGACGGCGGACTCGCTGCCGCGCATCCCGTACGTCGCCCATCGGGGCGGGGCGCGCGAGGTGCCGGAGAACAGCATGTCGGGGCTGATGGCGGCGTTCCGGCGCGGCACGGCGCAGGTGCTGGACTTCGACACGCGGGTGCTGCGGGACGGCACGCCGGTGGTCTTCCACGACGCGACCCTGAACCGCACGACCTTCCTGGGCGGCGAGGTGCGCGGCCTCGACGCCGGGGAGTGGCGGGGCGTACGGCTGCGTCCGCGCGACCGGCTGCCGGGGAGCTGGCGCTCGGAGCGGCCGCCGACGGTCGCCGAGGTGCTGGACCGGTTCGGCGGGCGGATCGTGCTGATGCTGGAGGCGAAGGATCCGCGCGGTGTGGAGCGGCTGGCCGCGCTGATCCGCGCCCGCGGGCTGACCCGCTCGGTGTTCGTGAACACCAACGACCCCGGGGTCGCCCGCCGCGTCCACCGCCTGGGGCTGCTGACCCAGCTGTGGCGCTCGGCCCGCCAGCTGCGCACCGACCGGCCCGGGCGGTGGCGCTCCTACGTCGATCTGCTCGACGTCGACGTCAGGGCGCGGGACGTCGATCTGCGGCGCGCGGTGCGCTCCGGCATCCCCCGGGTGTGGGCCCACACGGTCGTCACCCCGAGCCAGCGCGACCGCGCCCTGGCCCTGGGCTGCAACGGCATCATCACGGACGTGCCGGGGCGGCTGGCCCGGCATCCGGCGCGGGTGCCGGGGAGGGTGAGCGCGGTGCTGGGGCGGTGAGGGCACCGGCCGCCCCGGTCCGGGGCGGTCCGGGGCGGTCAGCGGGGCGCGATGCCGTTGAGGGCGTAGTCGACGAGGGTGTCGGTGTAGTCGTAGGTGATCGGGGCCGTGTACTGGAGCCAGCGCTGGGCGAGGGGGGAGACGAAGAGTTCCAGGGCGATGCGCGGGTCGACGTCGGGGCGGACGTCCCCGGCGTCCTGGGCGGAGCGCAGGCGGTCGACGTAGAGCTGGAGCTGGGGTTCCAGCAGCCTGGTGACGAACTCGCGGCCGAGTTCCTCGTTGACGACGCCCTCGGCGGCCAGGGCGCGAGAAGGGGCCTCGAAGGCGGGGTCGCGCAGTTCGTCGACCGTGGCACGCAGGACGTGCTTGAGGTCGGCGGCGAGGTCACCCGTGTCCGGGAAGGCGTACGGGGCCTGGCCGGCGGCCTGTGCGGCCTGCTCGCCCATGTCGAGGAAGGCTTCCAGGAGTACGTCCGCCTTCGACGACCACCATCGGTAGATGGTCTGCTTGCCGACGCCGGCGCGGGCGGCGATGCCCTCGATGGTGGTCTTCGGGTAGCCGATCTCGGCGACCAGGGCGAGGGCGGCGTCGTAGATGGCCCGCCGGGAGCGCTCGCTGCGGCGGTTGGCGTCGGGGGCGGACTGGTTCGCGGACATGGGTCGAATTTACCAGTTGACAAGACGGTGCGTCTCGCCGGACAGTGGAGACACCCGAAAGCGAGACGATACGTCTCGTTCTGGTGAGAGGAGAGTGTCATGACCCGAGGTGGAGCCGGAAACATGCTGGGCGTCGGCGGCACCCGGCAGCACCTGGGCCGCAAGGCCCTGCGCGGGGGCGGACGCGGGGGCCGGATCAGGGGCGGGGCCGATCCCCGGGCCCAGAAGCGGGAACTGCTGCGCAAGCTGCAGGAGCAGCGGGAGGAGGAGGGCGGCGCGGCGCCGGGTCAGGCGCCGGGTCAGGCGCCGGCGGGCGGCCAGGGGTCGCCCCAGTCGGTGTCACGGGCCGCCCGGTAGAGGTCGCCGTGGCGTTTGGTGACGGTGGTGCGGCGCAGGGCCGGGTCCTTCTCGCACAGGTCGAGGAGGACCTGGCCCTTGCGGATCTGCGGCTTGCGGACGACGCGGGCCGGGGCCGGGGCGACCGGGAGACGGGTGGCGGCGACGTAGCTGAACTTCTCGTCCTCGTAGGCGAGGGAACCGCCCTTGATCTGGCGGTGCAGGGAGGAACGGCTGACCCGCGCGGAGAAGTGGCACCAGTCCGTGCCGGGGGCGATGGGGCAGGCGGCGCTGTGCGGGCAGGGGGCGGCGACGTGGAAGCCGGCGGAGATCAGGCGGTCGCGGGCCTCGATGACGCGGGCGTAGCCGTCGGGGGTGCCGGGTTCGACGATCACGACGGCCCGCGCGGCGTGGGCGGCGGCGTCGACGAGGGCGGCGCGGTCGGGGGCGGTGAGCTCGTTGAGGACGTACGAGACGGTGACGAGATCAGTGCTCTCGATAGTGAGCGCCGATCCGATACGAGAGCGGTGCCAGCGGGTGTCGCGCAGGGCGGGGTTGGCGGCGGCGAGTTCCCGGCCCAGGGCGAGGGCGGGCTCGGCCCAGTCGAGGACGGTCACGGGGCGCCGCCCGTCCCAGGTCGCGCTCACCGCCCAGGCCGCCGCACCGGTGCCGCCGCCGACGTCCACGTGGTCACCGGGCACCCACCCGGGCACGGCGTCCGCGAACGCCTCCAGCGCGGACCGCACCGCCTCGAAGGTCGCGGGCATCCGGTAGGCGGCGTACGCGGCCACGTCCGCCCGGTCCCGCAGAATCGGCGCCTCGGTCGGGGTCGCGCCCCGGTAATTGGCGATCAGCCGCTCGACGGCCTGCGCGGCCTGCCGCGCCGGAATCCCGCCGAGCAGCCCGGCGAGGGCGGTACGGAGGGTGTCGGCGGTGGGCAGCGGAGCGGGGGCGTTCACCCGGCGATTCTACGAGGACGAGAAGGGGACGGAGCACCGCTCGCTTGCGGAAGCACTGCTCACATGCGGAAGCGCCGCTCACATCGAGAGCACCGCTCGCAGGCAGGAGCACCGCTCACATCAAGAGCATTGCTCACATCAAGAGCACCGCTCACATCAAGAGCATTGCTCACCATTGAGAGCAACGCTCACATCCCCCGTACCGCCCGCGCCACCCGCGTCCCCGCCTGCGCCCTCGGCCCGCTGTCCGGTGACACCGGCCGCCGGGGGTGGACCGTGTTCGCCAGGAGGATCACGTACGTGTCCGTGACCCGGTCGAGGACCAGGGACGTACCCGTGAAACCCGTGTGGCCCGCGGCCCCCCGCCCCGCCAGTTCGCCCATGAACCACGGCTGGTCCAGGGCGAAGCCCAGGCCGGGCCGGGTGAACAGCAGGTCCACGTAGTCGGGACCGAGGATGCGGGCGGGACCGTACGAACCGCCCGCCAGCAGCGTGCGGCAGAAGACCGCCAGGTCCCCGGCCGTGGAGAACAGCCCCGCGTGGCCCGCCACCCCGCCCAGCGCCCACGCGTTCTCGTCGTGCACCTCGCCCCGCAGCATCCCCCGGTCCGCCTTGGCCCACGGCCGCCGCTGGTCCTCCGTCGCCGCCGCGGACGGGCACGGCCCGAAGCCGGTCGCCGTCATGCCCAGCGGCCGGGTGATGCCGTCGCGCACGAGGACGTCGAGCGTGCGGCCGGTGACGCGTTCCAGGACGTGCTGGAGCAGCAGCATGTTGAGGTCGGAGTAGCAGTACGTGCCGGGCGCCCCGACGGGCCGCTCCGCGCGCAGCAGCGCCAGCCGTTCCGCGTCGTCGGCGCAGTCGTACAGCGGGAGTTCGGGGCGCAGCCCGGAGGTGTGGGTGAGCAGCTGGCGGACGGTGATCCCGTGCCGTGCCGCCGCCGTGAAGTCCGGCAGGTACGCGCCCACGCGCGCGTCGATGCCCAGCGTGCGCCGCTCGATCTGCTGCACCGCCGCCACCGAGGTGAACAGTTTGGTCAGGGACGCCAGGTCGAAGGGGGTGTCCACGGTCATCGGGACGCGTTCGGCCGGCGGCAGTTCGACCGGGGTGTCCGTCTCCTCGTCGTACGCCGCGTAGCGCACGGCCCAGCCCGCCGCCTCCCGCACGGCGAGCACCGGGCCGCGCCCGACGACCACGACGGCGCCCGCCGCCCAGGGCCGCTCGCCACGGGTCCGGGCGTGGACCTCCCGGACCAGGTGACGGAGTTCCGGTGCGTCGAGCCCGGCCCGTTCCGGTGTGCCGTGGCGCAGTCTGGGCGCGCTCAGATGCCCCCGCCCTTCGCGCCGGCCCACCCGCTGCGCGGACGGCACATTCCCAGGAAGCAGGCCAGCGCCACGAGGGCGGCGACCAGCTGGACGACGGCCATCGGGACGGCGGTGTCCTCCCCGGCGATCCCGACCAGCGGGGAGGCGACCGCGCCGATGAGGAAGGACGTCGTACCGAGCAGCGCCGACGCGGAGCCGGCGGCGTGCTTGGTGCGCATCAGGGCGAGCGTCTGCGTGTTCGGCAGGGTGATGCCCATCGCGGACATCAGCACGAACAGCGCGGCGGCCATGGGCACCAGCCCGACCTCGCCGAACGCGCCCAGCGACATCAGCAGCAGCACGACCGCCGCGACGACCACGACGACGAGCCCCAGGCCGAGCACCTTGTCCAGCCGGACCCGGCCGACCAGCACCTTGCCGTTGACCTGCCCCATGATCATCAGGCCGATGGAGTTGAGCCCGAACAACAGGCTGAAGGTCTGCGGGGAGGCGCCGTAGATCTCCTGCATGACGAACGGGGAGGCCGCGACGTACGCGAAGAGCGACGCGAAGGCGAAACCGCCGGCGAGCATGTAGCCGGTGAAGGCGCGGTCGGCGAGCAGGCGGCGCATCGAGCCGAGCACGTCGCCGATCCCTCCGCCGTGCCGGTCGGCGGGCGCCAGCGTCTCCGGCAGCTTCGCCCAGACCACGGCCGTCAGCAGCGCCCCGACGACGGTCAGGACGACGAACACGCCCCGCCAGTCCGTCACCCGCAGGATCTGCCCGCCGATGAGCGGCGCCACGATCGGCGCGACCCCGGAGATCAGCATGAGGGTCGAGAAGAAGCGGGCCATGGCCACGCCGTCGTACAGGTCACGGGCGACCGCCCGCGCGATGACGATCCCGGCCGCGCCCGCGAGGCCCTGCGCCAGCCGGAAGGCGACGAGGAGTTCGACGGTCGGCGCGAAGGCGCACAGCGCGGTGGCGACGACGTAGACCGCGAGGCCGACGAGCAGCGGCCGGCGGCGGCCCCACCGGTCGCTCATCGGGCCGACCACCAGCTGCCCGAGCGCCATGCCGGCCAGGCAGGCGGTGAGCGTGAGCTGGACGGTGGCGGCGGGCGCGTGCAGGGACTGGGTGACCTCCGGCAGGGCGGGGAGGTACATGTCCATCGCCAGGGGTGGCGTGGCGGTCAGGCCGCCGAGTACGAGCGTGACCAGCAGGCTGGTACGGCGGCCGGTGGTCGCGGTCCTGGTCGCGCGGAGCGCCGCCTCGGCCGCCGTCAGGTCCGGGCCGGCGGCCCCCCGGGCCGGGTCCGGTACCGCCCTGCTTTCCGTGCTTTCCGTCGGGTTCGCTGCCGAGTTCGATATGGACGCCCCACCCTCGGGCATGTGGCCCCTCCCTTTTCATGCCATCGGCTCCCTATGCTCTCAGCTCGTACGGAGTGCTCGGCGTCAACGGCGATGTCATGGGAGCGCTTCCATCGACATTCGTTCACGATGTGACGAACGACACGAACAGGGTGGGACACATGGCAGAGCAGAAGGTGCGCTGGGGGATCCTGGCGACCGGGGGGATCGCCGCGCGGTTCACCGCGGACCTGGCGGACGTGGCGGACGCGGAGGTCGTGGCGGTGGCGTCGCGGTCGGTGGAGTCGGCGAAGGCGTTCGCCGAGCGGTTCGGGATACCGCGGGCGTACGGCGACTGGGAGTCCTTGGCGCTCGACGAGGAGGTCGACGTCGTCTACGTCGCCACTCCGCACACGGCGCACCGCACGGCGGCCGGGCTGATGCTGGAGTCCGGGCGGAACGTGCTGTGCGAGAAGCCGTTCACGCTGAACGTGCGGGAGGCGGAGGAGCTGGTCGCGCTGGCGCGGGACAACGGGCGCTTCCTGATGGAGGCCATGTGGACGTACTGCCATCCGATGGTGCGGCGGCTGAAGGCGCTGGTCGACGACGGCGCGATCGGCGAGGTGCGCCACGTGCAGGCGGACTTCGGCCTCTCGGGTCCGTTCCCGGCGTCGCACCGGCTGCGGGACCCGGCGCTGGGCGGGGGCGCACTGCTGGACCTGGGGGTGTACCCGGTGTCGTTCGCGCAGCTGCTGCTCGGGGAGCCGTCGGACGTCACGGCGCGAGCGATGCTCTCGGAGGAGGGCGTCGATCTCCAGACGGGGGCACTGCTCTCGTGGGAGAGCGGTGCTCTCGCTTCGGTGCACTGCTCCATCGTGGGCGGTACGGCGACCTACGCCTCGATCACCGGTTCGCAGGGCCGCATCGACATTCCGTCCGGCTTCTTCTTCCCGGAGCGGTTCGTGCTGCACCGGGACGGCCGTGACGCCGAGGAGTTCACGGCCGACCCGGTCGACGGCCCCCGCGACAGCCTCCGGCACGAGGCCGTCGAGGTGATGCGGGCCCTGCGGGCCGGCGAGACCGAGTCCCCGCTGGTCCCGCTCGACGGCACCCTCGCGGTGATGCGGACGCTCGACGCGATCCGGGACCGCGTCGGCGTCCGCTACCCCGGCGAGACCCGCTGAGCGGCACCCGCCACCCGGCAGCCGGGGTCCGGGCGGACCGCCCGGACCCCGGCTCGCCCCGCGGGCCGGGCTCCGGGCGCCTCCGGCGAACGGACCCCACAGGACCCCACAGGACCTCACAGGACCCCACACGAGCGAAATTTCAACTTCCGCACCCCTGCGGCCGGTGGCGGACTCATGCTCAACTCCTCCACACCAAAACTTCACATGTGGAGCAGAGGGCTTCCGCAGGCCATATCCAGGGGGAGGCGGCAGCCGTTCCACGCCACCGGGTCGGGGGTGGACCCGCGCGGGACCGCGGGTACGCGCCGGTGGGTGCAACGGCTGCCGCGTGAACCGGCCGACCGCCACCCCCACCACCCCACAGCCGCTCCCCCTACCGGCCGAGGATCCGCTCGACCTCGGCCATCTGCTCGCCGTTCAGCGCCCCCTTCCGAAGCGCCCCCGCGTTCTCCTCCGCCTGGGCGACCGACCGGAAACCGGGGATCGGCACCGTGCGCGGGCTGCGGGCCCACAGCCAGGCGAGGGCGCCCTGGGCGAGGGTGCGGCCGTCGCTGGTGAGGATGTCCCGGAGCGCGTCGACGCGCGCGAGCCACTCCGGGTCGGCGCCGGACCCGGCCCCGAAACCCCGTAGCCAGGCCGGCGGCCGGCTGCGGATGTCCCCCTCCTGCAACGGCGGCCGCCCGGCCTGCTTCCCGGTGAGCAGGCCCATGGCGAGCGGACTGCGGTTGACGGAGGCGAGGTCCGCCTCCTCGCACAGCCGGAGCATCTCGGGCGCGTCCGTGAGCACGTTGAGCGCGTGCTGTACGGCGGCGCAGTGCGGCCCCTTCGCGAACACGGCGGCGCGGGCCGGGTCGTCGGTGCTCCAGGCGTAGGCCCGGATCAGCCCCTCCGCCACCAACTCCTCGCAGGCGTCCCGCAGTCGGGCCGCTCGGTCAAGATCGGCGTCGGCGAGGTGGAGCTGGTAGAGGTCGACGCGGTCGGTGCCGAGACGACGCAGTGAAGCGGTCAGGGCACGGCGGAGGTGCTCCGGGGAGTCGTCGCTCGCGGTGAGGGTGCGGGTGTCCGGGTCGAAGACGTTGCCCCACTTGGTGGCGACGACGACCTCGTCCCGGCGCCGCCCGAGGGCCCGCCCGAGGACGTACTCGCTGTGTCCGGTCCCGTAGACGTCGGCGGTGTCGAAGAAGGTGACGCCCAGGTCGAGTGCGCGCCGGATCGCCCGCACCGACTCCTCGTCGTCGACCCTGCCCCACCCCAGGGGCTGTCCGGTGGCGTCCTGCCACTCACCGCCGATCGCCCAGCAGCCGAACCCGACGGCGCTGACCCCGATACCGCTGCGTCCCAGTGTCCGTGTGGTCTCCATGTCCGGGAAGGCTAGGAGTTGGAGCGCGCGCGAAGGCAAGCCGTCACCCGGCGCCGGGGCCTGTCAGTGCCCTGTGCCAGGCTCGACCCTCATGAGCGACCACCTGCCCCCGCCCCCTCCCCAGGCCGCCGACCTCTGGGACTCCATCGACGACCTGTGCGGCTGGCTGGACGCGAACCGTCCGGCCGACGGCCGGGAGGGCCTGCTGCTGCGGATCCTCAAACTGTCCGAGGAGGTCGGCGAGGTCGCCGAGGCGGTGATCGGGGTGACCGGCCAGAACCCGCGCAAGGGCACCACGCACACCTGGGACGACGTCCGGTCGGAGCTGTGCGACGTCGCCGTCACTGCTCTGATCGCCCTGCGCACCCTCACCCCCGACGCCCGCGAGGTCTTCACCGACCACCTGGCCCGGGTCACACGGCGCTCGTTGGGCGCCTGACGCCGACACCGGACGACCTGACGGTGCGGCCCGTCGACTGATCGGCCCAGTGACCGCGCCGCGCCACCCGATGTGACTTAGCGTGAATACTTGTCACATTATGCGTTCACCTCGGGAGGCGACACATGCGGCACATACGCCGCCGCGGTCTGGCTCTGCCCCTCATCAGCGGCCTGGCGGCCGTCTCGATGCTGTGGGCCACGAGTCAGGCGGCGGCCACGGAGGACCCGGCCCAGCGACACCGGCCGGCCGGGCACGCGAAGGACCGGACGACGCACCACGAGACCCACACCGTGGCGAGCGGGAACACCCTGTGGGAGATCGCCGAGGACCATTACGGCGACGGAACGGCATGGTGGGCCCTCTTCGGGGCCAACGCCGAGACGATCGGGAAGACCGCCCGGGACCACGGGCACGACGGCGGCGACATCGGCGACATCGGCCACTGGATCTTCCCCGGGACCGAGTTGGCCCTCCCGGACCCCGCCGCGATGAAGACCAACGCGCAGGCCGTCCAGGAAGCCCTGGAGCACGTCCTGACGCAGCATCCGCGACTGCTCGGCAGCACACTCTGTCCCGAAGCGCAGGCACCCGAGGACATCGGCGAGTGCTTCCTCGGACTGCTCGACCAGGCACCCCTGCTGCTGGACCGGCTCGACTTCCTGGAGGAGGTCTCCAGCGGCGGCCTCCTCGAACTGGTCGAGCCCCTCATCGCCTGCGTCATGGAAGGGGAGGACCCCGCCGCCTGCCTGACGGAGGCGCTCGCGGACCTGCCTGCCACGGGGTGACGCACTTCGTCGGGTCGCCTCCGTCGCGGTGACCCGACGAAGCCGATCAGTCGGCGGTACCGGTGGCGTCGCGCAGGGCGTGCAGGAGCACGGGCAGGGAGCTGCGGAACTCCCGTACCCAGTACGGCGGGTCGTGCGTGCCGGAGTAGAAGTGCGTCGTCACCGGGGTTCCGACGGACTCCAGGCGTGCGGCCAGGGCACGGGACTCGCGCTCCATGATCGTTTCGGTGGGTGAGACGGCGTCGTCGGGGAACGGGTCGGACGGGTCCTCAAGGCCGGGGACCTCCGGGTCGGGCTGCGTGCCCGGCGGGTCGAGCACGCCCACCCTGCCGTCGCCGCTGGAGAGATATACGGGAGTGTCGCGCAGCCGGTCGGCCAGGTGGTACGGGTCGTGGGCCTCCCAGTTCACGCGCTGGGCGACCGGGTCTCCCCACAGCGCCTTCCAGTCCAGGCCCAGGAAGGTCATCGCGGCCCGGACCGCGTGCGGATGCTGCAGGGGGTGGACGTAACCGCTGTAGCTCGCCACCGCCCGGAACAGCCCGGGGTGGCGGCCGGCGTAGGAGAGTCCGCCGAACCCGCCCTGCGACTCGCCCGCGGCCACGCGGCGGACGCCGGCGCCGTAGTGACGCTCCAGGAGGGGGCGCACCTCCCGGAGGTGGAAGGTCTCCACGGCGGGCGGGCCGCCCCGGCCGTCGTTGTACCAGTCGCTGTAGAAGCCGAACAGCGGCATCTCGGGCATCACCACGAGCACGTCCCGGAGTTCGGGCAGCTCCTGGAGGCGGGCGTCGTAGTCCTCCGTCCAGGCCTTGTGGTTGCCGTCACCGCCGACCAGGAGGTAGAGCACCGGCCAGCTCCGGTCCGGCCGCCGGTCCTCCCAGCCGTCCGGGGTCAGCAGCCGGACCTTCGCGGTGCGCCCCAGGGCGGGCGAGTCGACCGTGAGGTCGACCAGGCGCTCACCGACGTCCTCCTCGGCGACGACCCGGGCACCGTGGCGCGACGCCGGGACATCCCCGCCGGCGTACGCCACGGAACCCTCCGCGGGCAGCAGGAAACCCGAGATCACCAGGGGAAGCAGCAGTCGCAGCCGCAGCCGCGCAGAGCGCCAGGACATCCGACCTCCGTCACGTAGGGGACGTCAGCATTTTTACCCATTCGAACCTTTTGCGCACGGACAGTGATCCCGTGGCGCACCTGCCGTCGGCCGTCGCCCTTCGGGAGCGGGACTCCGGATGGATGCCTGGACGGTCCTGGGCCCCTTCCGGAACGTGGGCCCGCCGCGGGTCGCCGGACGTGGCGGAGCCCGGGAGTCGTATCCAGCTCCCGGGCCCCTGGGGATGCCACCCAATTGCGCACGCCGGCGGCGTTTAAGAGGACGGATCAGTCATCATGCCGTCGTGTTCTTCCTTTGAACTACCGCGCCGTGCAAGAGGCGCAGGCGAGAGTCGAACTCGCATCCGACGGCGTTCGTCCGTCCCCGGTCGATCCGGCGATCGGCGGCGATGCTGAGACTGGAGCGAGAGTCTGAGATTGACCGCGGCTGCCTCTGCCATGTTGGGCCACCCCGGCCCGGTGTCGGGCTGTTGTGCCGGGGGAAGGACTCGAACCTTCACTGTCACCGCTTCTTCAGGCTGAACTTCAGTGTCAGCTTGCGCTCCTCACGCGGGCCGGTCCTCATGTCCGGCCCGCGCTGTCGCGCACCCCCGCGCTCGCACGCGGGGGCGATCGTGGTGGCCACCTCGGCCGGCGTCAGCCGAACAGGTAGCCGAACACCGCGTCGCCGACCCGCTTGTCGGTGACCTCGGCGCCGTTGGCCTCCTCGCGGGCGAACTTCACGGCCTGCTGGAGCTTCTCGATCCGCTCCGCCAGCTCGTTCACCCGCCGCGCCGGAAGGGCGCCGGAGAACTTCACGGTGGTCCAGTACCCGATGGGCACGTCCTCGTAGTACACCTCGACCTGCGCCGGGTGCTTCTCGGTGGCCTCCGCCTTGACGTGGTTGCGCGGGACCTTCTTCGTACGGATCGTGCGGACCGGGTCGGTCTTCCACCAGTCCGTGGACGGGTCGTGGGACCAGGACTCGGCGGCGTCGAGGGTGGGCAGCTTCTTGACGAAGGTGTGCAGGTCGGTGAGCTGCTTCTCCAGGAAGAGCAGGTGGCCGACCGGGACGTCGGCGACGATCGTCCGCCCGTCGACGGTGACGTCCGCGCGGGCCGTGCAGTTCGCCCAGTCCTTCGTCGCGGTCACGTCGAACAGCCGCGTCAGCGAGGCGGCCATCTCCCGCAGTACGTCCTCGCCCTGCACCTGCACCCGGGTCGACTCGGGCGGCAGCTGCTCGCCCTCCTCGTCCTTCGGCTGGTACGTGCGCGAGATGCCGGCCAGCAGCGCCGGCTTCTGCACCTTGTGGTGCGCCGCGGTGATGTCCTGGAGCGACTTGCTCTTGACACCCTTCTCGACCGCGATGATCTGGTTCAACTTCGCCACGTCGGGCCCCCCTTCGAACAGGCAGAAACGTATCCCACCGGCTCGAACGCCCGCACTCCCTTTTTGTCGCCGCGGCGCCCCGGACATGCCTGTGCTCTGGGGCTCACCTCGAAGCCACAGGGCACACCTCTCCTACCGGCGCACGGCTGCACGGTCCCGGACGTGGCCCAGCGCCGCGTGCGCGGCCTGGTGCCCGACCTGTGTGCTGAGGAGGCAGTCGAGCTCGGCGAGGACCAGGGGGCTCACCACCAGGTGGGAGGCGTCCGCGACGGCCCTACGGTAGGCCGCGTGCTCGGGAGCGTCCGCGTCGAACAGGGAGAACAGACCCGAGGTGTCGGCGATCAACACGGTCATGCGCCGAACCCCTCCAGGTAGGAGCCGCGCCCCTCGGACCAGTCGATCCTGGAGCCGCTGCGGAACACGGGGATGTCGTCGTCGTCACCCATCGGGTCCGTGGGGTGATCGGGTACGGGATCCTCCGTGACCGGCGACAGTATGGCGACCGGCCGCCCGTTCTTGGTCACCGTGATCCGCTCGCCGCGCTCGGCCGCGGCAAGGATCCTCGAGGCGTTCTGGTTGAAGTCTCGCGCGGTCGTCTCCATGTACTACACGGTAGTACGCAGCTGCGGGCAGGCATCGGGAAGCGCGTACTCCGTCCAGACCGCCTTGTCGGGACCGTCCGGCCGTGGGTGCCAGTCCCAGCGGGTGGCGAGCGTTGCGACGAGGAGGAGGCCCCGGCCCGTTTCGTCGACGACCAGGACCTCGGGCCGGGAGTCGCCCGGCCGGGGCTGGACCCGTTCGCCCAGGGTGTCGTTGACCTCGACGCGGACGGTGGTGGAGCGGGGTCCGGTGGGGAGGAGCGCGAGGCGGAAGTGGAAGTCACGGCCGGGGACGTTGCCGTGCAGCACGGCGTTCGCCGTCGACTCGGCAACTCGGCGACTCGGCGACGATCAGCACGATCGCGTCGTGGTCGTTCGTGCCGTACGGAATGCCCCAGGCGTCCAGGCGGACGGCCACCAGGTGGCGGGCGAGGCGGGCTCCACGCGGTGTGGAAGTGAAGCGCATCTCGAAAGTGGGGGTCACCGGCGCGAGTTCTGTTGGAGTGGCGCTCAAGTGAGCGGTGCGGGTGGGGAGTCGGTCGGGGATAGTGGGGCCGGCAGGGGTGTTCGTCATGCCGATCACGGTCCCTCCGGTGGCGCAGAGTGACCAGCGGTGACGCGCCGACGCGATCCACTGTATGCACCGTGCCGGCGCGCGTAGGTGACGTGCGGCCCGACGCCGTCCCGACAGGCGCGTCGGGCGGCCGAGATGCGTGCCGCCCACGCGCACTTCCAGGCACGGCCGGACGCCGATGCCCCCGCAGGCCGCTGGACTCCGCCCGGGCCGGCGACCGTGAACGCCTGACCACCACACCGCCCCTGACACGCCTGTGCCCTGTGGCTTCTCTCGGAGCCACAGGGCACAGCAGCAAGGCGACGACTCAGCCGATCCGGTCGGCGGCGAACCCGATGAACGCGGCCCACGTCTCCGAACGGACCGCCAGACCAGGGCGGTTGGTGTCCTTCGAGTCCCGTACGTGCACGGTGTGCGGGCGGGTGGCCACCTCTACGCACGCTCCGCCCTCTTCACTGCTGTAGCTGCTCTTGCGCCAGGCCAGGGGATGGTCGGGCAACGCGCTGTAACGGGCGTTCATAGCTCTCCGTAAGTTGTTAGGTGGCCCGGGAGGGCCGGGTTTGGCTGATAGCTCTCTGCCGTGTTGTGGCTCGCTGGGAGTGGCCGCCCGGCTCTCCGGGGCGCCCTGGCTGCTGATTGAGATGTGCGCGCCTTGTGCGGTCGCTGTTTACGGAGACGACAGCGGGGTGTTCCTCGGGCCGACGACACGCTGTGCGGAACGAGGAGGGGCAAGTGAGCAAGCGGAAGGCCCAGGTGTGGGCCGGTGTCGATGCCGGTAAAGGCCACCACTGGGCGGCTGTGGTCGACGAGACCGGCGCGACGCTTTGGTCGAAGCAGGTCGACAACGACGAGTCGGCCATCCTGACCGCACTCGGTGAAATTCTGGAGCTGGCGGACCAGGTCCACTGGGCTGTGGACATCTCCGGCACGTCCTCCGCGCTGCTGCTGGCGCTTCTCGCGGCCCACGGCCAGCGGGCCGTCTACGTCCCCGGCCGCACCGTCAACCGCATGTCGGGCGCCTACCGGGGCGAGGCGAAGACCGATGCCCGTGACGCCTACGTCATCGCCGAGACCTCCCGCCAGCGACGGGACTTCGCCACCATCGACGTGCCCGCCCAGTTGGCCGCCGACCTCGCGCTGCTGACCGCCCACCGGTCGGATCTGGTGGCCGACCGAGTACGGATGATCAACCGCCTCCGCGACGTACTGACCGGCGTCTTCCCCGCCCTGGAAAGGGCCTTCGACTACAGCTCGCACAAGGGCACGCTGGTCCTGCTCACCGGATACCAGACGCCGGCCGCCATCCGGCGACGCGGTCGGGCCCGGCTCACCGCCTGGCTGGCCAACCGCACTGTCCGGGGCGCCGACACGGTCGCGGTCACCGCTCTCGAAGCGGCACAGGCTCAGCAGACCTCCCTGCCCGGCGAGGACGTCGCCGCGCAGATCGTGGCTGATCTGGCGACGCAGATCCTGGCCCTGGACGACCGGTTGAAGCGGGTCGACAAACAGATCCGTGAGACCTTCCGCGGCCATCCGCAGGCCGAGATCATCGAGTCCCTGCCCGGCATGGGACCGATACTCGGTGCCGAGTTCGTCGTCGCGGCAGGCGACCTGACGACCTACGCGGACGCCGGCCACCTGGCCTCGGCTGCCGGCCTGGTGCCCGTCCCGCGCGACTCCGGACGGCGCACCCCGGCAACCTGCACCGTCCCAAGCGCTACAGCCGCCGTCTGCGCCGGGTGTTCTACATGTCCGCACAGACCAGCATCATCCGCGACGGGCCGAACCGGGACTTCTACCTCAAGAAGCGCGGCGAGGGCTGCAAGCACGTCCAGGCCGTCATCGCCCTGGCTCGTCGGAGAGCCAGCGTTTTGTGGGCACTGCTGCGCGACAACCGGGTGTTCACCCCCACCCAACCCGTCCCGCAAACGGCTTGACACCGTCATTGAGACTCCCAACAGCTTCTCGATGTAGGCCAGCGACTCCTGGGGGCTGAGAGCCTGGGCGCGAAGAGTGCCGTACTTCGTTTCCAGTCTTCGGACGAGGTGGTGTTCCGCGTGGACGTGACTCACGTTCTGCACCTCGACGTACGCGATCCTGCGCCCCTCCTGAGTATCGAACAGCATGAAGGGGCCAGCAAGGCCCGCGTTCTGCTCCCGGCTCAACGGCAACACCTGGAGTTCGACCGTGCGTTTCTGGCCGGTAAGGAGCAGTTGCTCCAACTGCCCACGCAGCACGCCGCGCCCTCCGATCGGTCTCCGAAGTACCGACTCATCCATGATGAAGCTGACCAACGGCGTCGGCCGCCTGCCGAAGATCCGTTGCCTCGCCAGACGCGCAGCCACCCTCTGCTCGATGACTGCGTCCTCCAAGGGCGGGCGCATGGTCGAGAACACCGCTCGCGCATACTCCTCGGTCTGCAACAGCCCGTTCATGACCTGTGCGTCATAGGCGGACAACGCCAGGGCCTCTGATTCCAGCCGAGCCGCGTCCCGGAAGAACGCCGGGTACTGCGCCCGCGCGACCTCCTCCTTCATCTCCTGGAGAACCCCGCCCGCGTCCAGCAGTTCGTCCGCCAGGTCGATGAACCTCGGCGGAGGAATCCGCCGCCCCTGCTCGTACGACGCGATGGTCGACGCCGAATACCCCGTCCGCGCACCGACCTCCGACCGCTCCAGCCCCACCCGCAGCCGAAACCGCTTCATCTGCCGCCCGAACACCCGCAGGATCCCCGTCCCCGGCTCAGGAGAAGCCACCTCCGGCCCTCCCTCCCCGGCCATCGTCTCCTCCGGCTCACTCACCAGCTCGCTCATCGCCCGCTCACCTCCGGTCGGCCTCTCACCTGGCGTCAACGCTAGAGCTCGGCCCCCGGGGGAACCGGTGAACGACCACGGTTCACCAGATCGAGTGCCCGGCCTGCGGCCACGTGATGGTCTGCCCCTCGCGGGTTACGCAGACTTCGAACTCTTCGAGGCCGGGGGCGCCGGCCTCGCGCCAGCGGGTGACCTGTTCTTCCACGTCGTCCCAGAGGCGGGCCGGTCCGCCCTGCCGGACCAGCCACTGCCCGGAATCCTCGTGGAGCGCGGCCCATGCGCCGGTGTCCACGTCGAGAAGCACATGCTCGGTCCGTCCGTCGCGGTCCAGGCTGATGCACTGGGCGCGGGGGGCCGCGAGTTGGGCGACGAAGCGCGTGTTCCAGTCGTCCAGGACGTCGGTCGCGAGACGCGCGGGACGCTCATGCCCGCTGTCGAGGTCCGGGAGCATGCCGAGTGGGGGCGGGAGCTGGGGGCGGGCGAGCATGAAGGAGATCTGGCCGCCGAGGAACCGCCCACGGGCGGTGCCGTCCTCGCCGACGGTGAGGCGGGCGAGCTCGGAGGAGTACAGCCAGCCGCACAGGGTGGCGAGGATGATGCCACCGGGCCGGGTCTGCCGGACCCAGGCGTACGGCAGGTCGATCACACCGCAGGTCGCGACGGTGCGGTCGTAGGGGGCGGTCTCCTCGTGACCGGCGAGGCCGTCGCCGACGACCAGTTCGGGGAAGAAGCCGCAGGCGCCGAGTGCCACGCCGGTGGCCGCGGACACCTCCCGGTCGACCTCCACGGAGGTCACGCGGTCCTCGCCGAGCCGGTGGCACAGCAGCCCCGTGGAGTATCCGGATCCGATCTCCTGCACCCGGTTCCCGTCCTCCACCGAGAGGTCTTCGAGCATCCGCACCACGAGGGACGGCATGGTGCGCGAAGACGTCGGTGTACGCGTGATCTCGCCGCGGACATCGCGCGGCGCGACGGTGCCGGCGATCTGGGTCACCAGGGAGTCGTCGTCGTAGCAGCGCTCCAGCCACCGCGGATCGTCCGGCAGGACCGGCCGCCATGCGGTCGGGGCGGAGCCTTCCACCGGCTCGAAGAACCCGTCTCTCAGGAACTCGTGCCGGGGGACGGTCTCGACCGCCGCCCGCCAGGGCGCGGTGCGCAGGTGTCCCCCGGCGACGAGCCGTTCGGCGAGCCGAAGGCGTAGGGCCTCGTCATCGGTCACGTCGTCCTCCTTTCCAGCAGGTCGGCCATGGCCGCGACCATGGGCAGGCCCGTTTCCGGTTCCAGCCACGCCCACTGCCCGGACGGGTTGCACTCCAGGAACCACCATTGCCCCTCGCGTCCGATGGCGAAGTCGAAGCAGCCGAAGACCAGTCCGAAGTGCGCGAGGTAGCGGAGCATCGCGGTGGTCAGGCCGGGCGGGGGCTGTACGGGGGTGTAGGTGAGCCGGTCGTAGTCGGTGCGCCAGTCCAGCAGGTCCGAGTCGATCCGGACGCTGAACGCGCGGTCCCCGATGACGGTCACCCGTGCGTCCGCGACCTTGTCCACGCGCTGCTGGAACAGGTGGGCCGTTCCGGAGACCTCGTCGTCGATCTCGTCGGCCGCCACTTCGGCCACCTTCACCGTGCACGAGACACCGTCCACGTTCCGGTACAGGGGCGCGGACAGCGGCTTGTAGATCACCGGGCCGTGGGTCCTGACGAAGGCACGGGCCGCGGTGGGATCGGACGTGAGGAGTGTCGGCGGGAGCAGGAAGCCCGCGACAGCCGCGGTGGCCAGGCCGGAGGGCTTGAACTCGGCGTCGCCGATGCGGTGTGGATGGTTCACGTACAGACAGCCCGGCAGGGAGGCCAGGACGCCTCCGAGGCCGTAGCGGGCCTGGGTGACGGCGAAGCGGGCCGTCTGCTCGTCCAGGTGAGGGAAGACGAAGCCGGAGGGACGGCGGTAGTACAGCGATCGCACTCGCCCCAGCTCGGTGGTACGCGAGGGCGTGGAAAGGCTGCCGCTGACGCCCTCGCCGGTGATGGTGGCCGCGAACGACAAGGTGGCGGGGAAGTCCCCGGAGTCGAACCGCACGACCGGGACACCCCGGCCGTGCAGCTCGTCGATCACCAGGTCGGTCGTGGGGTCGTCCAGGTTGGTGACGACCAGAACCGGACCGGTGGAGGTCACTGGTCGTTGTCGTTCCCGGTGTCCTGGTCCCCGCCCCCGCTGCCACCGGGTCCGGAACCGTCTGACGGGTTCCCCGTGTTGGTGGGCGGGTTCGTGCCGGTACTGGTGCCGTGGCCCGGCATCATGACCGGCTTTCCGGCCGCGTCGAAGTAGCGGGCGGTCTGTGTCGCCGGGTCCAGTTCGGTGCGGGCGTAGCCGGGGGCGAACGCCGGGTAGGGGGCCATGCGCCGCAGTCCCCACGGCGCGGGAGCGAAGGCGCCGGACGGCAGCGGCGTTCCCATCGGGAGGCGGTCGGAGTGGACGAACACGGGTGACTCCTTCTTTTCGGGTTCCCCTGGTGCACAGGTCGGTCCGTCCAACTCCCCCGCCTCACCGAGGGGCACGGACCACCCCGCCTACACACGCCGCCCGAACGCGTACAACACCTCTGGTCGGCCTCTCACCCGACGTCGACGCCGGGTGTGTCACAGGTGGAAGGTCAAGGGGACCTCCAGCTCACAGACGCCTGGAGCGAGCATCTCCGTCGCCTCCTTCGGGCCGCGGACCGTCCCTGGACGCCGAGTCCGGTCGCGGCCTCCTCCTGGTGACCGCCCTCGCCGACCGCTGGGGCGTCGAGCCGTACCCGCCCGGCGGCAAGACGGTCTGGGCGCAGACCGGCGGCCTCCAGTCATAGGACCAGCCCTGTTCGACACCCTGGGCAGGCAGGCCCGCAGACCGTCCTCCGCTCCGCTTCCCGGGTGTTTCTCGCCTCGTACACAGGCCCGGCGCGGTGCACCAGCGAGGGGTCGAGATGGTCCTCGCGCCCCTCTCCCCTCGCGGACGGCACCTACGAGGGACGGTTTCCGGCCAATGACCGCGTACCGGGCCGGTCGGTGCCCCGGTCACCCTGTTGTAGTTGATAGTTGATCAATAACCTTGCCTGGTACACGAAATGACGAGCGCAGGGAGCTCCATGTCCACCGCCCAGCAGGTGCCCGACATCCTCTCGCCCGAGTTCGCGGCCGACCCCTATCCCGCCTACCGGGTGATGCGGGAGACCGCCCCCCTCATCTGGCACGAGGCGACGAAGAGCTACATCGTCTCGCGCTACGAGGACGTGGAGCGCGTCTTCAAGGACAAGGCCGGGGAGTTCACCACCGACAACTACGCCTGGCAGCTCGAACCCGTGCACGGCAAGACGATCCTGCAGCTCAGCGGGCGGGAGCACGCCGTGCGCCGGGCCCTCGTCGCGCCCGCCTTCCGCGGCGGCGACCTGGAGCGGAAGTTCCTGCCGGTCATCGAACGCAACTCCCGCGAGCTGATCGACGGTTTCCGGCACACCGGCTCCGCCGACCTGGTCGCCGACTACGCCACCCGCTTCCCGGTCAACGTCATCGCCGACATGCTGGGCCTGGACAAGGCCGACCACCCCCGCTTCCACCGCTGGTACACGGCCGTCATCGCCTTCCTCGGGAACCTGTCGGGCGACGCCGGGGTGACGGCGGCCGGCGAGCGGACCCGGGTGGAGTTCGCCGAGTACATGCTGCCGATCATCCGGGAGCGCCGCGAGAACCCGGGCGACGACCTGCTGTCCGTGCTGTGCGCCGCCGAGGTCGACGGGGTGCGGATGAGCGACGAGGACGTCAAGGCGTTCTGCAGCCTGCTGCTCGCCGCGGGCGGCGAGACCACCGACAAGGCCATCGCCGGCATCTTCGCGAACCTGCTGCGCCACCCCGACCAGCTCGCCGCCGTCCGCGCGGACCGCTCGCTGATCCCGCGCGCCTTCGCCGAGACCCTGCGGTTCACCCCGCCCGTCCACATGATCATGCGGCAGTCGGCGACGGAGGTGGAGCTCGGCGGCGGCACCGTGCCCGCGGGCGCCACCGTCACCTGTCTGATAGGCGCCGCCAACCGCGACGAGAGGCGTTACGCCGATCCCGACCGCTTCGACGTCTTCCGCGACGACCTGACCACCACGACGGCCTTCTCCGCCGCCGCAGACCACCTCGCGTTCGCGCTCGGCCGGCACTTCTGCGTCGGCGCGCTGCTGGCCAAGGCGGAGGTGGAGATCGGCGTCGGCCAGCTCCTCGACGCCATGCCCGACGTGCGTCTCGCCGACGGGTTCGAGCCGGCCGAGCAGGGCGTGTTCACCCGCGGACCGCAGAGCCTGCCGGTGCGGTTCACTCCCGTGAAGGGCTGACCCCCACGGGTGGGCCGCACGGGCGCGGGCCGTGCCGGTGCGGGCAGTGCCGGGCCGCGCTGGTTACGGCCGGTACGAGCCGGCCCGCTCCATGCCAGACCGGTACCGGCCGATACGGGTCAGACCGTGCCGGTGCGGGCCGTGCCAGGCCGTGCCGGTACGGGCCTGCCGCCGTACCGTTGCCGAGCCGGCCGGTCCGTACCGGCCCGCCCCTTCCCGGTCCCCGGCCCGCCGGTCCGCCGGTCCGCTCCGTGGTCCGGGCCCCGCCGAGGGGCCCGGACACCCGCGCTACCGCACCACCGGCGTGAACCGCACCGGAAGCGACGACAGCCCCCGCATCCAGATCGACGGCCGCCAGGTCAGTTCCTGCGGGTCCACCGCCAGCACCAGGTCGGGCAGCCGTTCCAGCAGCGTCTCGACCGCCGTGCGCGCCATCACGTCCGCCAGCAGCGGGGCCGGGTACGGGCAGCGGTGCTCGCCGTTGCTGAACGACAGGTGCGCGGCGTTCTCCGCGCCCACGTGCCCCTCCGGCCAGATCTGCGGGTCGGTGTTGGCCGCGGCCAGCCCCAGCACCAGGCAGTCGCCGGCCCGGATCTGCCGGCCGCCCAGCTGGACGTCCCGTACCGCCCACCGCCCGATGAAGTTCTGCGTCGGCGTGTCCAGCCACAGCACCTCGTTGAGCGCCTCGCCCACGCTGAGCCGGCCGCCCGAGACGTTCACGGCGAACCGCTCGTCCGTCAGCAGCAGGCGCAGCGTGTTGCAGATCCAGTTCGCCGTCGGCTGCTGCGCCGCCGCGATCACGGAGATCAGGTCCTGGACGACCTCCTCGTCCGTCAGACCGGCCGGGTGGGTCAGCATGCGCGAGGTGATGTCCGGGCCGGGAGCGGCCCGCTTGTCCTTCACCAGCTGCCGCAGCCGCTCGCCCACGCGCCCGTACGCCGCCACCGGGTCGTCGCCCTCCCCCGCGTCCAGGGAGATCCGCAGGTCGTCGACGAGCCGGCGGGTGTCCTCGCCCGAGGTCGGCATCCCGCACAGCTGCACCACGGTGCGCATCGGCAGGGCGTGCGCGTAGTCGGCCATCAGCTCCGCCTGGCCGCTGCCGGCGAACCGGGCGATGAGGTCGTCGGCGATCAGCAGGCAGTCGTGGGACAGCTCGAACTGGTCGACCCCCTCCAGCGCCTCGGTGATCACCCCGGCCCGCCGCCGGTGCTCCTCGCCCTCGGTGAACAGCACCGACGGCTGGTACCCGACGAAGGGCAGCAGCGGCCAGTCCTGCGGGATGTTCTCCCACTGGTTCCAGCGCCGCGAGTCCCGTGCGAACAGCTCGTCGTGGCCGGTCACGTAGGTGAGTTCGGAGTAGCCCAGCACCAGCCAGGCCGGGATGCCGCCGTCGAGCACCACGGGCGCGACGGGGCCGTGCTCCCTGCGCAGCGCGCGGTAGAGCTGTGACGGCGTCTGCTGGTACTCGAGCCCCGTCAGGCTCACCGCGCCGGCGTGGGCGGGACACCCCGGGGGCGCCGGGGATGCCGGGTGCGCGTAGGGGCCGCCTGGGTCGGTCACAGTGTCGCCTCCTCGGCGATGGCCATGGCGTGGAGGTGGTTCACGAGGGTGATCAGCACGTCCTTGCCGGAGTGCCGAACCCGTGCGTCGCAGTCGACCATCGGCACGTGGGCGGGCAGGGCGAGCGCCTGGCGGATCTCGTCCAGGGAGTACCGGTCGGCGTCGTCGTCGAAGCGGTTCACGGCCACCACGAAGGGGGTGCGGTGGTGCTCCAGCCGGTCGATCGCGTACCAGGAGTCGTCCATCCGGCGCGTGTCCACGAGCACCACGGCGCCCAGTGTTCCCGAGAACAGCCGGTCCCACAGGAACCAGAAGCGCTCCTGGCCGGGCGCCCCGAACAGGTACAGCACCATGCGGTCGTTGAGGCTGATCCGCCCGAAGTCGAACGCGACCGTCGTGGTGGTCTTCGACGTCACGGCACTGGTCTCGTCGACGCCCACGCCGGCCTGGGTCATCACCTCCTCGGTGTTGAGCGGCCGGATCTCGCTCACGGAGCGGACCAGGGTCGTCTTGCCGACGCCGAACCCGCCCACGACGACGATCTTCAGACCGGTCTCCGCGGTGTCGTTCAGCGGTGTGCGGTGGGAGGGCAGCTCAGAGGTTGCGGAGCCCATGGAGCACCTCTTGGAGTAGGGCGGAATCAGGCAGGGAGGCGACGGACGGCGCCGCGCGCGGATGGCGGGCGGTGATGCGGCCCGTGTCCAGCAGGTCGCCGAGCAGGATCCGCACCACCATGACCGGCAACCCGAGCTCCGCGGCGATCTCGACGACGGCGATGGGGTGCCGGCACAGCTCCAGGATCCGGGCGTGCTCCGACTGCATCCCCGGCACCGGCCCGCTCTCGCTGACGATGAGGGTGACCAGGTCGAAGGACTCGTCGGCGCGGCTCCGTCCACCGGTGACGGTGTAGAGCCGGTCCGGATCACCCGTGTCGACGGGTTTGCGCGTCACGACGTGCCGCTCCCCCTGGCCTGGCCCCGCGGCTCGGCCCGCAGGTGCTCGCCGAGCTGCTCGACCAGCTCCGTCATCTGGTGGCCGATCACTCCGGGATCGGCGTCCTCCCCGGCGACGACGGCGAGGTGCGCCCCCTCGCCGGCCTCCACGATGAACAGCAGGCCGCCGTGGAACTCGGTCATCGACTGCCGGACGCCGCCGGTGCCGTCGCCGAACTCCATGGAGGCCCCTTGGGCGAGGGCCTGGATGCCGGAGCAGATCGCCGACAGCTGGTCGGCCCGGTCGAGCGTCAGGTGCTCGCTCCAGCAGAGTTTCAGGCCGTCCCGGGACAGGACCAGGGCGTGACGTGCGCCGGGGGTCTGTTCCAGGAGGCCCTGCAGGAGCCAGGTGAGGCTGTTGTCGGTGGTCTGCATGGTGGGTGATGGGACGGTGGTGCCCGGCTGACCGGCCACCGGCCCGTTCCTCCTATCTCACGAGCTCGAGCGGGAAGGGGCGCCGTCGCCCCGGACTCCGTACGGGAAGAGGGGACCGGCGCCGCACGGGAAGGGGTGGGACTACGGAGCCGCGGGCGGCTGTGACCCGGGCCGGGCCCCCGGTCCGGCGGTGCCGTCTCCGGACTGCCGTGCGCGGTGGAAGGCGCCGAACCGCGAGCCCGCGTCGCGTGCCGGGCGCCGCGTCGACGCCGTGTCACCGGCCTGGGCGGACGCCGACTGGCGCTGTTCGCGTTCGCGCTCCGCCTCGGCCATGGTGCGGCCGGGGGCCCGGACCGGCAGACCGTTCGGCGTGGTGCCGTCGGGCCTCCGGTGCCGTCCCTGTTCGGGCAGCTCGGGCCGTGCGGTGGGGCGCCCGGTGGCCGGGGGCAGTGCCGCGACCGCGGGGCGGACGGGGGCGTCGGGCAGTTCGGGTGCGGCGGAGTGCTCGGGGGCCGGGGGCAGTGCCGCGGCCGCGGGGCGGACGGCGTCGTCGGGCGACGGGGCGGGCGCGAGCGCGGCGGGCATCGCATCGGGCCGGGGAGCCGTCTCGTGCGGGACCGCGTCGCGCTGCTGGGCGAGCAGGTCCAGGGGCAGCAGGACGACGACGCCGGTGCCGCCGCGGGAGGAGGGGCGGTAGTTGACGCTGATGCCGTACTTCGCCGCGATCCGTCCCACCACGGCCAGGCCGAGCCGGGTGCCCTGCAGCGACGCGAGGTCGGTGACGCGGCCGCTCACGGCCTCCTCGGCGCGGCGCATCGCCGCGTCGGCCATCTTCAGGCCGCTGTCCTCGATGGTGACGACGATGCCGGCGCTGCGGTCCTCGACGTAGACGTGCACCTCGTCGATGGGCGGGGAGAAGTTCGCGGCGTTGTCCATCAGCTCGGCGAGCAGGTGCATCACGCCCTCGGCGGCGAAGCCGGAGACCGCGGCGCGGGTGGAGCAGTGCAGGCGCACCCGCTGGTAGGCGGCGATGCGGCCGACGGCACCGCGCAGGATGCTCTCCATCACGATCGGCTTGTTCCAGGCGCGGCTGGACCTGCCGCCCATGAGCAGCGCCAGCCGGTCCGTCATCAGGCCGAGCTGGGAGGTGCTGTGGTCCAGCTTCAGCAGGTCGCCGAAGACCTCCTCGCCGTGCCGCTCCTGCATCTCCCGCAGGTCGGCGAGCATCCGCACGGCCTTGGCCTGGACGCGGCTGAGCGCCTTGGCGGAGGCGGCCTGTGCCGCGGCGGCGCGCCGCTCGCTGTGGGCGAGCTCGCGGACGAACGATTCGGCCGGGGCGCGCAGTCCCGGCAGCCGGGGCAGGTCGACCTCGGCGAGCACGGTGTCGGCGGACCGGCCGTCGCGCAGCCGGGCGACCGCGGCGGGCAGCGTCTCCGTCACGAAGCGCTCGTGCTCGGCCGCCGCCTGTTCCAGTTCGCCGCGCATCGTGCGGTATTCGCCGTCCAGGGCGACCGCCCGCCGCACGTCCTCCTCGACGGTGGTGGCGACGGTGTGCGCGAGCCGCCGCAGCTGCGGGTCGGACGGCGGCGGCACGCTGCCCAGCACGTCGGCCGCGCTCGCGCCCTCCCGCAGCCGCTGGGCCACGGCGGGCAGCGTCACACCGGCCAGGTGCGAGATCTCGGCCGAGAGCCGGGCCGCCTCCGCCTTGAGCCGGCTGTTCTCCGACTCCCGTTCGGCGGCCGCGCGGCGGGCCCGGTGGAGGAACCGGTGGTCGACGAGGACGGTGACGGCCACGCACACCCAGCCGGCCGCCACCACGGCCAGGGTCCACGTGGAGGAGCCGGACGGTGCCAGGGCGACCGCCGCGCCGCCGGCGGCGGCGCTCGTCACCAGCACGGCCGCCCGTGCGGCGAACGAGGTGCGCGGCGCCCCCGCCGACGGGTGCTGGCTGGACGAAGCAGGCACTGGCATGGAGCGGTCCCTCGGTCGGTGAGAGCAGGGGAATCGGGGCGGCGGCACGACGGCAGCCGCGGGCCGGGAAGGAGGTCAGCCAACAGGAGGGCGATCTTCCGACCACGTACGGATCATGCTAATCACCCTGGTGTGCGAGAAGGCCCCGCTTGTTGCATAGACCGTCAACAATCCGAGTTCGTCGTGAACCCGTCGCTCGTACGTCCCGCCGTGATATCCGGGACGACGTCGGACGGAACCGGCCGGAGGGCGGGAATACGCGCGGCAAGCCCCTTGACGCGGGGTCACCTTGCCTCCGTCGTCCGGGACCCACCCGCTCCCCCGCTCGCGCGAACTGTCGATTTTCGGCCAACTATACGTACACAGGGGCCTCTTCACGCTCGGTCCGTCGTGACGGTCGAGCCGCCGGGGTGTGGGAATGCCGCTGATCGTGAAAGTTCCGTGACGGCGGCCCGTGGGGGGCGGGGTACGGGGCGAGCCCTGCGCCGGGAAACCGTCACAGCGCCGTTGACCGGAACCTCACGGGTCCACTCGTCGTGGACGTACCGGACGCACCGGACGTACCCGCCGCCGGAGCGTCCGCGCACGATGCGCGGCCGGCGTCGGCCGCGGTGGAGGAGGGACCTGCCGGTTTCGGCGGCGGGTTCCGTCCGGCTCGTCCGGACGCGGCGAACCGGTGGCCGGGCGGAACGGCCCGCTCACCGTCGGCCGCCGCCAGGGGGTCCGGCCGGGTCCGGCCGTCCACCGCACGGCCCCCCTGCCGGCCGGAGGATCAGCCGCCGCCGAGCCAGGCGGTCGGGTCCGTGTACTGGCCGTCGAGGAGGACCTCGAAGTGGAGGTGCGGGCCGGTGGACAGGCCTGTCGAGCCGACGAGTCCGACGGCCTGGCCGGTGGTCACGCTCTGGCCGGTGGTCACCTGGAGCGCGGACAGGTGGCTGTAGGTGGTCTCCAGCCGTTTCCCGTCGACCGTGCCGTGGTCGACGACCACGCGGTAGCCGTAGGCCGAGGTCAGGCCGGCGAACTCGACCCGTCCCTCCCATGACGCGGACACCTGGGCTCCCTGCGGCGCGCCGAAGTCGACGCCCGTGTGGAGTTTGGTGACCCCGGTCAGCGGGTGCGCGCGCGAACCGAACGGCGAGGTGACGGTGACCGTGGTGACGGGCGGCGTCAGCAGCGCGCCGGCGACCCGGCCGTTCTCCTGCCCGGGGTTCTGCCGGACCAGGGCGTCGTACCGCGGCAGCCGCTTCTTGACCTCGGCGACGAACGTGCGGGCCGGGGCCGGGACCTTGCCGGCCTTCTCGACCTGGTCCGTCCCGGTCGCGTACGCGGCGAGCGTGAGGTCGGCGACGTCACCGTTGACGGTGCCCTCGGTGCGCAGCGCGGTCATCTTCTCCGCCAGGGAGCAGTCCTGCCGCCCCAGCGCCATGATCGCGTCCACCGCGTCGCGCGGCGAGGACGTGCCGTTGCCGTCGTCGTCCCGGCCCCAGGTCTTCCAGCCGGCGTCCGTGAAACGGGCGATGCCCTGCTCGGAGAGGCTCGCGGTGTCGTCCTGCCACCCGGAGAGCTGGTCGATGTGCGCGGCGAGGAGCGCGGGGGTGACGCCCGTGCAGTCCTCGGTCGCCTTGCGCAGCCAGGGGACGTAGGAGCCGTCCACGTTGCTGACGGCCGACCCGCCCTGCATCGGGTCCGCCGACGGGTCCGTGTCGAAGCCGCCGGCCAGGGAGACGAAGCCGAGGACCCCGGTGAGCGTCACCACGCCGGGCAGCACGATCAGGATGAAGGCGCCGGGACCGCGACGACGGCGACGGCGCGGCTCCGTGGCGGCCGACTCCGCGGTGGCCGGCTCCGCGGTGGCCGGCTCCGCGGTGGCCGGCTCCGCGGTGGCCGGCTCCGCGGTGGCCGGCCCTGTGGCGGGTGTCTGCGGTTCGGGCTGCGCCGTGTCGTCGTCCGCGGGCTCATCCTGTGCGGCTTCGTGCCCGGTCGTCCCTGCCGCGAAGGGGTACGCCGCGCCTTCCCTGTCCTCGGTCACGTGCCGGGCCGGCTCCAGGAGGGCGCCGCGGCGGGGCGTGATGTCGGCGGGATGTATCGGCTCACCCTGAGACGCTAACGAGCCCGTGATCACGATGTCACCGGTCGCGAGGACAGGCCGAACTGCCCGATGGGGCACCGCCGGTGCACGGCACGACAGCACCGGCCGGCCGCGGGAACGCGGCCCGCTCCCGCACCCCGGTTCCCGGAGGACCTCAGTCCCGGCAGCCGGTCTTCGCCCCGTCCGTCTCGGAGCCGACCTCGATGTGGAATCCGGAGCCCGGGTCGAACTCCGGCCCGGCCTCGTAGTCGTACTCGATCTCGAGTTGGCGGGCGGTCGTGAACCGCACGGTCGGCATCAGAGCGTCGCCGTCCCCGCCCTTGGTGAAGCACAGTCCGGCTTCCGTGTCGGCGACGTCCGGGTCCATGGGGTCGGACTGCAGGTGCCGGCCGCCCGCCTCGGCGGTGGTGCGGTGGAAGTCGACGACCTCCTGCCGGAAGCCGGGGAAGGCGTAGGTGCGCTCGGCGTACAACCAGGCGTCACCGCTGTCGTCGAGGCATGCCACGTCCACCCGGGCGAAGTCCTTCGGGACGGTCGCGCCGGGAGGGACGGAGGTCGATACGGGCTGCGCGCTCAGTTCCTTCACCCGTGCCTCGGTCCCCTCGCAGGTGTTGAACGGGGACAGGGAGGAGCAGCCGGTCAGGCCGACGGCGATGAGGGCGGTGGCCAGCAGCGGTGCGGTGGGCAGTGCGGCCGAACGGACTGGGCGCATCGGCGGACGCGGCGGCACGAGGGTCTCCCGGAGGGGCGTGGGTACGGGCGCGAAGGGCTGCTGCCGACGAAGGCGCGTGCCCGCCGGTTGTCGTACTGGTTCCTTGCGGGAGTCACGGCTGTGGTCTCCGTGCTCATGGGCGTCGCCGAGCCGCTTGGCGGCAGACGAGTCGGGCTGTACGCCGGGTTCTGTTCCGGCGGGTCCTCGCGGGCCCGCCGGCGACGGCCATCCATCTAGGGCCGGTGTTGCCACCGGCCTCGTGCGGTCTACCCGCGGACTCGGGCGGGCAGCCCTCGAACGTCCGCGCAGAGACGCCTTCTCTTCCGAGGAGGCGTCTCCTCTTGACCTTGCTCCGGGTGGGGTTT
Organism: Streptomyces sp. NPDC051740; assembly: GCF_044453165.1. NCBI lineage: Bacteria > Bacillati > Actinomycetota > Actinomycetes > Kitasatosporales > Streptomycetaceae > Streptomyces > Streptomyces sp. NPDC051740. Next base: position 227,886 of record NZ_JBITCL010000012.1, read on the forward strand.
ACCTAGCCGCCTGAGTCACCTCAGGCGCTGGTGGTCTCTTACACCACCGTTTCACCCTTACCGAGGACCGCCCTCTTCGAGAAGAGAACAGCCCCGGCGGTCTGTTTTCTGTGGCACTGTCCCGCGGGTCACCCCGGGTGGCCGTTAGCCACCACCCTGCCCTGTGGAGCCCGGACGTTCCTCGGGAAGTCCCGTGAGGGACTCCACGCGGCCGCCCGCCCGGCTCGTCTGCCGTGCCGACCATGGTACCGGGCGCGGACGGGGTCCCGGTGCGGCGGCCGTCGCCAGGACCGGGCCGCGCCCTGGTCCGGCGGGCTTGTTCCCGTACGTCCGTCACCTTCCACCCCGCCCGCAGGGGATCAGAGGAAGTCGGCTGTGTCCAGGTCGAACCCGAAGGGGGCAGGAAGGGTGATCGGTTTGCCGAAGGGGCGGGTGCGCCGCTCGCGGTACTCGTCCTTCTCCGGGTCGCTGAACAGCGTGACCGAAGAGGCTTCGCGGTCGACGAGGAGGTAAAGGGGGATGCCTCCGCGGGCGTAGCAGCGTGGCTTGGTCTCGCGGTCGATTTCGGGTCTGGCATCGGTCACTTCCACCACCATGGTGACGCCCGCACAGGGCATCCAGGGATCGGCTCCCCTGTAGAGCCGTAGGTCCCCGGGGACGAGGGTGCCGTCCGGGATCACATGGTCCGGTGGGCAGGCGTGCGCGCTCTTCAGCTTCAAGCCCTTGTTCCCGGAGAAGGCCATGGCGGTGCGGGAGCCGGTGTGGATCCGGCTCGCGACCCGGCTGAGGCAGTGCTCGTGCGACCCGTCCGGCAGTGGCCTGAGGAGGAACTCCCCTTCGACGAGTTCTGCCCGGAAGCCCTCCGGGGTGTTCAGTGCGACGAACCAGTCCAGGAGGAGGTTTTCGGAGATCGGGTCGTATGTGATCACGACGCTGTGCCTCGCTTTCGGTCGTCGGACAGACTGGCGTAGGGACAGCTCGCTTCGGGGGACAGACGGGACCTTTCACTCGACTGGGTTCGCTTGACCCTGCCGCAGCGTCAACGTTTCTCCTGGGGCCATGCGGATCGGAGAACTCGCCGCGGCCGTCGGTGTCACCACGCGGGCCGTGCGGCACTACCACCGGTCGGGGCTGTTGCCGGAGCCGGAGCGGCTGGGCGACGGGTACCGGGACCACGGGCTGCGGCACGCCGTCGTGCCGGCGCGGATCAGACGGCTGACCGAGCTGGGGCTGGGCTCACCGAGGTGCGGGACGTGCTCGCGGACGACGCGGGGAAGGAACTCGTCGAGGTGCTGACGGAGCTGGACGAGGACCTGGCGCGGCAGGAGGCCGCGATCCGGGAACGGCGGGCGCGGCGGGCGCGGCGGGCGCGGCGGGCGCGGCGGGCGCGGCGGGCGCGGCGGGCGCGGCGGGCGCGGCGGGCGCGGCGGGCGCGGCGGGCGCGGCCGCGGACCCCGCCGCCCTGCGCCGTGCGCTGTCCTTCCGGGCCCGGCCGCACGGGGGGCTCTCCCTGGAACCGGCGGGGTACTTCACGGGCATGGGCATCGAGCCGGCCGTCCTCCACGGCGCCGGACCGGCCCGGCCGGCACACGCCGTACGCTGACTTCGAGTTCGATCGAAGGAGTACGTGTGCTTGTCCTGCTGCCGCCGTCCGAGGGAAAGGCCGCTTCCGGCCGCGGTGCCCCGCTGAAGCCCGAGTCGCTGTCGCTGCCGGGGCTGGCCGCCGCGCGGGAGGCCGCCCTGGCCGAGCTGGTGGACCTGTGCACCGGTGACGAGGACAAGGCGCGCGAGGTGCTCGGGCTGAGCGAGGGGCTGCGGGGCGAGGTCGCGAAGAACGCGGAGCTGCGGACCGCCGGGGCGCGGCCCGCCGGGGAGATCTACACCGGGGTGCTGTACGACGCCCTGGACCTGGCGTCCCTGGACGCGGCGGCGAAGCGGCGGGCGGCGGCGTCCCTGCTGGTCTTCTCCGGGCTGTGGGGCGCGGTCCGGGTCACCGACCGGATTCCCTCCTACCGCCTCTCGATGGGCGTGAGGCTGCCCGGCCTCGGCGCGCTGGGCGGGCACTGGCGTGCGCCGATGGCTCAGGTGCTGCCCGAGGCGGCCGGCAACGGGCTGGTGCTGGACCTGCGGTCGGCGGCGTACGCGGCGGCCTGGAAGCCGAAGGGCGAGGTGGCGGCGCGGACGGCGACCGTACGGGTGCTGCACGCGCCGACACGGAAGGTGGTCAGCCACTTCAACAAGGCGACCAAGGGGCGGATCGTACGGAGCCTGCTGACGGCCGGGGCCGCGCCGGAGGACCCCGCCGGGCTGGTGGAGGCGCTGCGGGACCTCCGGTACGAGGTGGAGGCGACGGCGACGGCGCCGGCCAGGGCGGGGGCGGCGTGGGCGCTGGACGTGCTGGTGGACGAGGTGCACTGACCCGTCCATTGCATCATGTGCAATGAGCTTTGCGCAGTGCGCATCGTGGCGGGCAGGATGACGCCATGCGCTCTCCCCTGCCCTCCTCGGATTCCTCCTCCGTGCTGGATCTCGCCCCCGTCGTGCCCGTCGTCGTCGTCGAGGACGCCGCCGACGCCGTACCGCTGGCGCGGGCGCTGGTGGCCGGGGGCCTGCCCGCGATCGAGGTGACCCTGCGGACGCCCGCCGCGCTCGACGCGATCCGGGCGATCGCCGGTGAGGTGCCGGACGCCGTGGTCGGCGCCGGGACGGTGATCACGCCGGAACAGGTGGGCGAGGCGGTGGCGGCCGGGGCGCGGTTCCTGGTCAGCCCGGGGTGGACGGACGTACTGCTGGACGCCATGCGGGCGTCCGGGGTGCCGTTCCTGCCGGGGGTGTCGACCACCTCGGAGGTGGTGGCGCTCCTTGAGCGGGGGGTGCGGGAGATGAAGTTCTTCCCGGCGCAGGCGGCGGGCGGCACGGCGTACCTGAAGTCGCTGGCCGGTCCGCTTCCGCAGGCCCGCTTCTGCCCGACCGGGGGCATCGGACCCGACTCCGCGCCGGACTATCTCGCGCTGCCCAACGTGGGGTGCGTGGGCGGGAGCTGGATGCTTCCGGCGGACGCGGTGGCCGCCCGGGACTGGGGGCGGGTCGAGGCGCTGGCGCGTGCGGCGGCGGGGCTCAGTCCTGGCGCAGGTGCGAGGTGTCGTTGAACAGGCGGACACTGGCGTTGCCGTCGGCGTAGTACGCCACGGCGGAGAGGGACGCCGCCGAGAGCTCCATGCGGAACAGGGCCTCGGGCGGTGCGCCCAGGGCGAGGCGTACGAAGGTCTTGATCGGTGTCACGTGGGTGACGAGCAGGACCGTACGGCCCCGGTACTCGGCGGTCAGCCGGTCGCGGGTGGCGGCGACCCGGGCGGCGGTGGCCGCGAAGCTCTCGCCGCCGCCGGTGGGTTCGGCGTCCGGGGAGGACAGCCAGGCGTTCAGGTCGTCGGGGTGGCGTTCGCGGACCTCGCCGAAGGTGAGGCCCTCCCACGCGCCGAAGTCCGTCTCGCGCAGCCCGTCCTCCACGGCCACGTCGAGCCCGAGACGGACGGCGACGATGCCGGCGGTCTCGCGCGTACGGGCGAGGGGCGAGGCGACGACCGCCTGGACGGTCCCGCGCCGGGCGAGGAACTCGGCGACCTTCTCGGCCTGCTCCCGGCCGACGGAGGAGAGGGAGGGGTCGCTGCCGCCACTGCCCGAGAAACGCTTCTGCGGGGTCAGCGGGGTCTCACCGTGCCGCAGCAGTACGAAGGTGGCGGGCGGCCCCAGATCGGCGGGCGCCCACCCGGCACGGGGCGTGGCGACCGCTTGCGCGGCGCGGAGGCCGGCGTCGGCTTTGGCTTCGGCGCCGGCGACCTCGGGTGCGGCACCGGTCCCGGTCGCGCCGGAGGCGGCATCGATGGCCTCGGCGACGGTGCCGCCCTCGGGTGCGACGCCGGTTCCGGTCGCCCGCGCGGCTCGCACACCCGCGTCGGCACCGGAGGCGGGTGCGGCACCGGTTCCGATTGCCCGCGCGGCCTGCACATCCGCGTCGGCTCTCACGCCGTCGGGCCCGGAAACGGTGGCACCTCCGGACGCGGCTTCGGTACCGGCGGTCTCGCCAGGCGTGGGGGCCGCCTCCGCGGGCCGCCCGTCGGTGGGGGGAGCCTCGGGTGCCGATGCCAGTGCCGCCCGGGCGCGGGCCGCGCCCGCTGCCGCGTCGCCCGGTGGGCCCGACGGTTCGAGGCGGGGGAGGTCGAGGGCGGCCCGGGAGGTCGCCGCCGACCACGCCTCGCCCCGTTTGCCCGCGTCCATCGCCTCGTTGGCCAGGCGGTCGGCGTGCTTGTTCCGGGCGCGCGGGATCCACTCGTAGGTGACCCGTTCCGGCGGGAAGACCCGTGCCGCCTCCGCCGCGAGCGGCTTCATCACCGGGTGCTTGATCTTCCAGCGGCCCGTCATCTGCTCGATGACGAGCTTGGAGTCCATCCGGACGTGGACCCGTGCCTCCGGGTCCAGCTCGCGGGCGGCGCGCAGGCCGGCCAGCAGGCCCCGGTACTCGGCGACGTTGTTCGTGGCGACACCGAGGTACTCGGCCGCCTCCACCAGGGTCTCCCCCGTCGCCGCGTCACCCACCACGGCCCCGTAGCCCGCGGGCCCCGGGTTGCCCCGCGACCCGCCGTCCGCCTCGACGATGAACTCCCGCACCGCCGGGACCCCTTACAGCCCCGACTCGGACGTGCGCACCAGGATGCGCCGGCAGTTCTCGCAGCGCACCACCGTGTCGGGGGCGGCGGAGCGGATCTCGTTCAGCTCCGTGATGGCGAGCTCCTGGCGGCAGCCCTGGCAGGTGCGGGCGTACAGCTTCGCCGCGCCGACGCCGCCCTGCTGCCCGCGCAGCTTCTCGTACAGGCTCAGCAGCGGGGCGGGCACGGAACCCGCGACGACCTCGCGCTCCTTCGTCACCGAGGCCGCCTCGCCGTCGATCTCCTCGACGGCCGCGTCCCGGCGCGCGGTGGCGTCGTCGATCCTGCCCTGTACGGAGCCGACCCGCTCGGTCAGCTCGGCGACGCGCTCCTGCGCGGACTCGCGGCGCTCCATGACCTCCAGGACGACGTCCTCCAGGTCGCCCTGCCGCTTGGCGAGGGAGGTGATCTCGCGCTGGAGGTTCTCCAGGTCCTTGGGCGAGGAGACGGCACCGGAGTCGAGGCGCTTCTGATCGCGGGCGGCGCGCTGGCGCACCTGGTCGACGTCCTGCTCGGCCTTGGTCTGCTCGCGGGCGCAGTCGCTCTCCTCGGTCTGCGCGGCGACGAGCAGGTCGCGCAGCTGGGTGAGGTCCCGGCTCAGCGACTCGATCTCGGCGTGCTCGGGCAGCGACCTCCGCTTGTGCGCGAGCTGCTGGAGGCGGACGTCGAGGTCCTGGACGTCGAGGAGTCGGATCTGGTCGGCGGGCGCGGCGTTCAGTTGGGGGCTCCAGATGTGTCGGTGGTGGCGGAAGAGGCCGCGTGGGCGGTCCAGGGGTCGGTGACCGTCTTCGAGACGTGGACCCGCAGGTCCCATCCGTGACGGTCGGAGATCTCGTCGAGCTGGGCTGCCGCCAGCTCGCACCAGGGCCACTCGGTGGCCCAGTGCGCCGCGTCGAGCAGCACCAGGGGACTGTGGGCGCGGGCCTCGGAGGCCGGGTGGTGGCGCAGGTCCGCGGTGAGGAAGGCGTCCACGCCGGCCGCCCGGACGTGGTCGAAGAGGCTGTCGCCGGAACCGCCGCTGACGGCGACCGTACGCACGGGCGCGTCGGGGTCGCCGGCGACGCGGATGCCCTGCGCGGTGGCGGGGAGGCGTTCGGCGGCGCGGGCGGCGAGGTCGCGGACGGTCAGCGGGTGGTCGAGTTCGCACACGCGGCCCAGGCCCCGACGGCCGTCCGGGTCGGACGGGTCCGGCACCAGGGGTCGTACGACCCTGAGGTCCAGCGCGCCGGCGAGGGCGTCCGAGACTCCCGGGTCGGCGGTGTCGGCGTTGGTGTGGGCGACGTGCAGCGCGATGTCGTTCTTGATGAGCGTGTGCACCACGCGGCCCTTGAAGGTGGAGGCCGCGACCGTGGTCGTACCGCGCAGATAGAGCGGGTGGTGGGTGACCAGCAGGTCGGCGCCCAGCTTCACCGCCTCGTCGACGATCTCCTGGACCGGGTCGACGGCGAACAGGACCCGCGTGACCTCCTGGTCGGGCTCGCCCACGACGGTGCCGACCGCGTCCCAGGACTCGGCCCGCTCGGCGGGCCACAGGTTCTCCAGCGCGGCGATGACTTCTGACAGACGGGGCACGCTGCCAAGGCTACCTGGGCGGCCTTGTGCGCCCGAACCGACGCCGCTCTCGCCGGCCGGCGCCACGGCCGGCGTCACGGCCGGCGTCACGACCCATGGAGCACACGTCCGCTTCTTCCTCAGGCGAATCGTTCCTGGAGCACCCTTACGTGTGAAGTGAGGGCCCACCGCTCCACCGTCCGTGCGCGCGCGACCTACTTTCGTCACCGGAGGTGACCGAACGATGACGGTCTGTGCCATCGAACCTGCGGCGGGACACGAGGAGGGAGCCGGACGGGCGGGCTGCGCCATCACCACCGACGGTTCCTACGCCGCACGCCTCGCCCTCGCCGGCGACTCCTTCTTCCCGGAGCGCTGGACCCTGGACGGCCCCGAGCCCTACGCGGTGCCGCTGCCCGGCAACCAGCCCGAGGAACCCGGCACCGAGGTGCAGCCCCTGAGCGACGGGCGGGTCCTCATCCACCGGCCGGCGGGCGGGCGGCACGTTTTCTCCCTGCTGTACCCGACCGGCCCCGGCACCGGTGAGCTGCCGCTGGGCACGGTCGAGTGCCCGGACGAGGGCACCCGGCTGCGGCTGCTGCCGCCCGCGCCGGGCGGGGAGCGGGCGTACGCCCTCGCCGTGGGCCGGCGGTCCACGGTGGTGTGGCTGGTGGCGGGCGGCATGTTCGGGCCCGAGCAGCTCGCGGAGGTTCCGGGGCGCTGCTCGGGCGGGGTGTGGCTGGACCGCGAGGGGCGGATGCTGGCACTGGACCGGGAGACCGGCGGGCGCACCAAGGCGGTCGTGGTGGACCTGGAGCGCGGCGGCGAGATGTCCCCGCTGCTGCAGATCGCCGACGGGAGCGACGACCGGGTACTGCTCGCCGACCCGGACAGCGGGCTGCTGCTGGTCCGCTCGGACGCGCCGTCACCCGGGCGGGACCGGCTGGGCTGGGGGGTGCTGGGCAGCACGCTGCCGGTGCGTTTCCCGGAGTGCCTGCGGCTGGCGGACTGCACGGTCACGCCGTTCGCGATCCAGCCGGGGCAGATGCTGACGCCGGAGGGCTGCGCGGTGGCGCTGCGCGTCGACGGCGCGTTCGGCAGCTGGGTCGGGGTGTGGCGGCCGGCGGAGCGGCGGGTGCATCATTTTCCGGCGCCGGCGGGGTGGTTGGCCGGGGCGGGGCTGTGGACCGCGGACGGGGTGCTGCGGCTGCCGTACGCCACCGGGGCGGTGCCGTGCGGTGTGGCCGGGCTGCGGGCGCCCGGGCAGGAGCGGCGGCGGGAGGGGTTGGACGTCCGTCCACCGGTGGGCCGTCCGGAGGTTCCGGGTTCCGGTGAAGGCCCGGTGCGTACCGGGTCCGGGTCCGGGTCCGGGCCGGTGGCGGACGGCCGGGTGCCTTCCCCCGACGACCCCGCGAACGAGGACCTTCCGTCCCAGCTCCCGTACTGCTCGGGAGACATGACCGCCTGTCTGCTCCCGCCCCACGCCGAGCCCGACACCCCCTCCACGACCCGTCCCGTTCCCCTGCAGCAGGCGCCTTTGGGGCAGCTTGTAACGAAGTAGTGGCGGTCGGCGTGGCCGCCTGGATCCGGGTGGTGGTGTGCCGGTTACACTCGCCCGGCTGTAGGAAAGATCATGTTTACGGGGTGAGTTCCTTCCGATGAACGACATCAGCACGAACGAGTCGCAGTCCGCCGAGGGCGGACAGGCCGCTGCCGGACACGGCAAGCACCGGGGGCCGGTCTCCACGCAGGACGCGGAAGCGTCCCCGCGCGGCCGGCACCGCAGGCCGGAACAGGCGAACGAGTACGCGGGGTCGGCCGCCTGACATCACGTCGGACACCGGTCCGCAACCGAGCCGGGGGGGGGGGGGGGGGGGGGGGGGGGGGGGGGGGGGGGGGGGGGGGGGGGGGGGGGGGGGGGGGGGGGGGGGGGGGGGGGGGGGGGGGGGGG